>JBDTOW010000140.1:0-8001 GCA_039933075.1 Verrucomicrobiota bacterium
GGCCTATGCGGTCATGTACAATGATCTTTCAGACACAGTGGGCGAATATGTGCGCTTCAGTCAGGCCGAAATGGATCCGTATTCCGAGATTCAATACGCCTGGACCTTCGCCAGAGAGAACCGGGTGGCGGATTTCCAAGTGAAGGGAAAACAGGACGAAGCTTCTCTGGAAACCCTTGAATCCGTATTCTTCGCTTACAAAGATCCCGAATTCCCAGGCCGCGGCAAAAACCGGTCGGTCTTGATTCCCGCAACGGGCCGGAAATTGAAGTTCACGTTTTGGCTGCAACCGGGAAAGGCGCCCGTGGTTTACATCGTTCCCGGTCTGGGCTCTCATCGGCTGACCCAATCCTCCCTGGCGCTGGCCGAGTTGGTTTACAAAAACGGCTTTTCCGCCGTGTGCGTCAGTAGCGCATTTAATTCCGAGTTTATGGAACACGCTTCGACCGCAGCGATGCCCGCTTATCTGCCGGTGGACGGTCACGATTTGCATGTCGCATTGACGGAAATTGATCGCCGGTTGAATGCGCTGTACCCGGATCGGTTGGGCGAAAAAGCGCTGATGGGCTATTCCATGGGCGGACTCCATTCTTTGTTCGTCGCGGCCACTGAACCGACGAATCGGTTGCCGTTGATTCGATTTGCCCGGTACGTCGCCATCAACACACCCGTTCGATTGGCGCACGGGGTTTCCAAGCTCGATGAATTTTACCGGGCGCCGCTGGAGTGGCCGGGAGCGGAACGGACCGACAACATTGAGAACACGTTCTTGAAAGTCGCCGCCTTGAGCAAGAGCACACTCACGCCGCAAACCTCGCTGCCCTTCAACGCAATCGAGTCCAAGTTTCTCATCGGATTGACGTTTCGACTCATGCTGCGGGATATTATTTTCAGCAGTCAGCGGCGAAATAATCAGGGAGTTCTGCAACACTCGATTAGAAATTTAAGACGCAACCCCGTGTATCAGGAGATCCTTCAGTATTCTTACCAGGATTATTTTGAGAAATTTGCCATTCCATATTATCAGACCCGTGGCATGGCCTCGACCACGGCGGAAGCGCTGGAAAAAGCCGGTGATTTACGGACGTATGAAGCCGGTCTGCGCGCCAATCCCAACATCCGCATCATCGTCAATCAAAACGATTTTCTCCTGGCGGACGAGGACCTGGCCTGGCTCCACGCCACGTTTACTCCGGAACAATTAACCGTCTTCGCACAAGGCGGGCACTTGGGAAATCTATTCAACCCGGCGGTGCAAAAGACGATTCTGGGGGCGCTGGCGGGTTTGAAGTCATCCCCGCCCAAATTTGAGTGAGCCATTGAAAAGTTCCGCCCATGAAACCTGAAGCTTCCGCGGCTGTCACAGCCCGGGAACCGGTCCTGGTTCAACAACACAAAATTTCATTGGCCGCCAAAGTGGCCGGCACCATTTTCCTCGCCGTTCTCATTCCGATTTATTTGCGCACCTATGGGCCGACCAATTTTTTATGGTTCTGCGATGCCGCCCTCATTCTCACGGTGGCGGGCATGTGGCTGGAAAGTTCCCTCCTCATCAGCATGTGCTCTGTGGGGATCCTGCTTCCGCAATGCCTCTGGCTCGCGGACTTCGGCAGCAACCTTCTCGGGATTCACCTTCTGGGCCTTACCAGTTATATGTTCGATCGCCATCTGGCTCTTTTCACTCGCGGCCTTTCTCTTTTTCATGGCTGGCTGCCTTTGCTTCTTGTCTGGCTTTTGGGCCGCCTTGGCTATGATAAACGAGCTTTGTTTGCCTGGACTATCGTGGCGGCAGGGTTGGTGCTCGTCTGCTACTTTTTTACTCCGCCCGCTGGCGCCCATCCAGCCAACCCTGACATCCCCATCAACCTCAATTATGTTTATGGTTTCAACGACGAGCAGCCGCAAAAGTGGGTCAATCAAAACCTTTATGTCATCCTGTGGCTTGGCGTGCTATGGCTCGTCGTCTTTCTCCCCACCCATCTAACGTTGCGCAAAATCTTCGCGGCGCCACAAGGAGCGACGTTTTTTTCGCCCGCTCCCCATTGAGCCCACGGCCACGCCGACCTGGGGATCGGCGCGGGATTCACGAATCTTGCAATGGAAAGGCCGGTGGTTACCGCTGGCCCGTTTTACCCCTCGCTTTGTTTCAAAGTTGGGCCAGAGCCAAGGAGAGCCCACTCCCCGATCCGCCCCGATCCCCCCCGATCCGCCCTCGATCCGGTTCGAAGTTGAAAATTGAAACCAGGTTTGCTACTGTGTGTGCGCACGGACGGAGGACCTTGTCATGAGGGTTTATGGAGTGTCGCGCATGAGGATTAAAATGTGAATTAGAATTCCCTCCGGTTCAAACCAGCCTTTTCACTTCTCTTTTAACCATTGGATTGTCGTCTATGTTCTATTTTGTCCGTTGTTGCCGGCTCGGTCTGTTCCTGTTTGTTTTTTGGACTGCGGGCGCAACGGGCGCGCCGGGCGGGAAACTCATTGGGCCGAAAGCGCCAGACGCTCCCGCCCCAACTTCGGTGAAGGCTCCGAAATTCCAGCGGTTGCCGGACTCGACGATTCAAAGACTCGACTCGCCTCCGCCAATTGGCTACGGCAATGAGATCGCATTCGAGACCATCAAGTTCACGGAGCCGGTGGCGATTGCTTCGCCCCCCGGCGAAACCAATCGATTGTTCGTACTGGAGAAGCCGGGCCGGATCATGATCATCACCAATCTGGCTGCTCCCGACCTGAATATCTTCCTCGATCTCAGTGGTCGGGTTTTCCACGAGCAAGAGAGCGGGTTGTTGGGCATCGCCTTCCACCCGCAATTCATGACCAACCGATTTTTCTACATCGCCTATACCTTCATCGCCACCACCGCCACCAACACTGGAATTCACTGGCGCCTGGCCCGCTTCGAAGCCTCTTCGCAGAACCCCAACATCGCGCTGCCCGATTCCGAACTTCCGCTCATCACCCAATACGACGAAGATCCCTTCCACGAAAGTGGCGATCTGCACTTTGGGCCGGATGGATATTTGTACGTTTCTGTTGGCGATGAAGGCTCGGCCTACAACGGATTTCAAAATGCCCAAGTGATCGATAAGGATTTTTTCAGCGGCATTCTGCGCATCGATGTCGACAAGCGTCCCGGAAGCCTGCCTCCCAATTTCCATCCCGCCAGCACCACCAACTATGCCGTGCCGCCTGATAACCCTTTTATCAACGCCACAAGTTTTGACGGCCTGCCGGTGTCCCCGGACAAAGTCCGAACCGAGTTTTATGCCGTCGGCTTGCGGAATCCATGGCGTTTTTCGTTCGATCCCGAGACCGGCGATCTCTACTCGAACGACACTGGCCAGTCGGATCGCGAAGAGATCGATCTAATCGTAAAGGGCGGGAACTACGGCTGGCCCTATCACGAAGGGACGCTGGTGCACACCAATTTTCTCCCGGCGGAATATCCGTCGTTATCCCTGATGCCGCCTATCGCAGAGTACAGCCACACCTACAGCCAGGGAGACGAGCAACTCTCCGCGATTGCCGGCGGGTTGTTGTATCGCGGGAATCAGATCCCAGGCCTCAACGGCGCGTATATCTTTTCCGACTTTTGGTCCGGAAAGATCGGTCTCCTGCGCTATGCCGGGTCGGAAGCTGACGCCGGAGTGGAATCCATTCAAGACCAAATCACCCGCCTGGAAACCATCCTCAATTCACCCACATCCGAATTGGAAACGGCGCAGATCGCCTGGGAAAGGAGTTGGCAAAGCCGTTTGCCGAGTGACGATGTCGCCTGGACTGTTCTCGACCCCGTGGGCTTCGATTCAGCCGGCGGAGCGAGCTTGATCAAGCAACCTGACCTCTCCCTGCTGGCCGAAGGCGTCCTGCCCTGGGAGGACACCTACACAATTACCGCACAAACCGACGTTACAAACATTACGGAGGTCATGTTGGAACTTCTGCCCGATGACAGTCTGCCGGATCAGGGTCCGGGCAGGAGTGCAGGCGGAAACTCGATCCTTTCCGAATTCCAGGTTTCGGCGGGTCCTGTTGATGAGCCTCACGCCACCAGCGAAGTTGTCCTCAAAAACCCGATCGCTGATTACTCGCAAACCGATTGGGAGATCGCAGCAACTCTCGATGGCGACACCAATACCGGTTGGGGCATTCTCCCGCAGGTCGGCCAGCCTCACCAGGCGGTGTTCGAAACGCCAAACTTGTCGGGCTTCCCTGGCGGCACCCGGCTTACGTTCACTCTGAAACAGAATTACGGTTATCAGGCCACCATCGGACGCTTTCGAATTTTAATCGCGACCAGAACGAACGGCTTGCCAAATGACATCGCAGATATTCTTAACCTGGCGCCGGAAAACCGAACCGATCAGCAACGCGCGGACCTCGCGGCGTATTATCGTTCGATCGATCCTTCCCTCCAATCGATCCGCAATCAAATCGCCGAGTCGGAAATGCGCCTCGATGCCTCGACCCCGGATCTGGAGACGGCGCAACTGGAATGGGAGAATCGTTGGTTGCAGTCTGATCAAGGCTGGATCACTCTCGATCCCCTCGCCTACACTTCAGCCAACGGAGCAAGCCTGATTAAACAGCCGGACAATTCCCTCCTAGCGGCAGGCATCGTCCCTTGGGATGACGTGTACAGTGTTGTCGCGCGCACTGATCTCATGAACATTAGCGCGGTACGGCTGGAAGTCTTGCCAGACGATAGTTTGCCAAACCATGGTCCCGGGCGGGCTGTTGCCGGGAATATCATTCTTTCCGGGCTTTATCTTACTGCCGCTCCCGCCGACGCCCCGCTTCTCCCGATATGGGTGAACTTGACCAACCCCAGCGCCGACTATTCGCAACCTGGCTGGGATGTGTCCGAAGCGCTTCATGGGACTCCTCAAACGGGTTGGGCGATTGCCCCGCTTACCGGACAGGCGCACCAGGCAGTGTTTGAAACTCCAAATCTGACGGGCTACGCCGGCGGCACCGCGCTGACGTTCTTTGTTCGGCAAGTGTACGGCAACAACGTTACGATTGGCCGCTTTCGAATTTCAGTCACCACTGCTGCGCCACCGCCCAAAGCCGACACGGTCCCCCCTGAGCTCACGGCGATCTTGCGGTTGCCTCGCGAACTGCGTGACGACCAACAGAACGCCATCCTCGCCCGTTATTATCGGGGAATCGATCCGAATCTCCAAACCCTTCGCGACCGGCTTCTCCGCTTGAACTCGATTCTCGATTCTTTCAATCCAGGACTCGACTCCGCTCAGGCGGATCGGGAAGAGCGCTGGGCCGCGACTGACAACCTCTGGCACGTCCTGGATCCAAACAGAGCGACGAGCGCCAGTGGCGTCACGTTGGCCAAGCTGGCGGATTTTTCTTTGCTGGCTGCCGGGGCAACTCCGTGGGAGGACACTTACACCGTCAGCGCGCAAACGGACTTGACGAACATCACGGCACTCCGCCTGGAACTGTTGCCGGATGAGAGCCTACCGGGCTACGGGCCCGGTCGCACCGCCGGCGGAAACATCGTTTTGTCCGAGTTTCAAGTAATAGCCGCCTCGGCGACAAATGCTTCAACGGAGTTGCTGCTCAGTCTCACCAATCCGAGCGCCGATTACTCACAGCCTGGATGGCCGGCTGAGGGAGTAATCGACGGGGACTTGCAAACCGGATGGGCGATCGGGCCGCTCACCGGCCGAGCTCATCAAGCAGTGTTTGAAGCGCAGCCCGCGGTGGCGCTTGGTGGCGGCACCATGCTTACGTTCCTGCTGAGGCAAAATGCCGGCAACAATGTCACCGTCGGACGCTTTCGTATCTCGGTGACTTCCGCCCCGCCACCCGTCCTTGCGGACAAAGTGCCCGACTTCATCGCTGAAATCCTTCGTACGTCCTGGGCGCTTCGCACCGGGAAACAGAAGAGCACACTCGCGGCCTATTATGGGTCAATCGATCCCGCGCCTCAAAACCTCAAAGATCAAATTGCGGCCCTGCGCAAGACCGAAAGTGAATTGCTCATTCGTCTCCAAACTCCGATCGAATGGATCGCACGGCAGCAGGGGATTTCGTCATTCGGCATTAATCCCGCCACCGGCGATATCCTCATGGCTGACCTCCTCCAAGGCATTCTGCGGCGGGTGACGTATCAAACCAATTCGGTCGGGACGCCGCTGCCACCGACACTCGCGGACACTGGAGTTTTTAGCGATGTAGCCACGCTGACGCCGAACCCGGGCGTTTGGCCTTACTCGGTCAATGTCCCGTTCTGGTCCGACAACGCCATCAAAACAAGGTGGTTTTCAATGCCCGACGCGAACCTGACCATCGCTTTCAACCGCGAAGGGAATTGGTCGTTCCCGCCCGGAACGGTTTGGATAAAGCACTTTGATCTGGAGTTAACCAATGGAGTTCCAGAATCCACACGCCGGATCGAAACCCGGTTGCTGATTAAAAACTCAAGCGGGGTCTACGGACTCACGTATCGTTGGAATGACTCCGCCACGAATGCCTTCCTGGTGCCCGAGGATGGTCTGAACGAAACCTTTCTCATCAGCGATGGCGGAGTGATTCGTACGCAAGTGTGGCACTACCCCAGCCGAAACCAATGCCTCCAGTGTCACACCGCCGTGGCCGGATACGCGCTCGGATTCAACACCGCCCAGCTCAATCGCGACATGGATTACAGCGGCGTAATCACCAATCAGCTACTCGCCCTCAGCCACGCCGGTTACTTCGATTCAAAGCTCACAAGCCTCCATGCGCTTCCGGCGCTGGCTCGTTCCACCGACACCAATGTGAGCCTCGAATACCGGGTACGTTCGTACCTCCACGCCAACTGTGTCCAGTGTCACCAGCCGGGAGGTTCCGGCTCGGGCTATTGGGACGCGCGGATCACCGCGCCGACGCGACTCGCCAGTCTCATCGAGAGTCTGCCAGCCAATAGTTCCGGAGATCCGGAAGACCGCATCGTCAAACCTGGCTCGCCCGATCACTCCATCCTCCTTCAGCGCATCGCCAAACTGGACGCGCGCCACATGCCGCCACTCGCGACGACGCAGTTGAACACGGAAGCCATCGATTTGTTGAGCGCCTGGATCACGAACGATCTGCCGAACTACATTTCCTTTGCCGACTGGCAGCTCCGTTATTTTGCTTCCACCAACTCGCCGCAATCGCTGCCATCGGCCGACCCGGACAACGACGGCGCCGTGAATTACACGGAGTATCTGACCAAAACTGACCCGCTAAGGAACGATGATGTGTGGAAGATTGCGATCCTGAACCAGGGCAACGTGACTCAAATCAAATTCCCGCGTCTGGCTAATCTTGCGTTCGAGCTCCAATGGACAACTAATTTATTCGAATCAGGTTCGTGGCAGACACTGGAAGTTCCCGCGAACCGCCCGATTTTTTCAGCCACCGACAGCGAGGCCGTGATCGAGGACACGACGATCAATCAGCCGCCGAGGTACTACCGAGTCATCGTGGACCGGCCCTAGCGTCTCTGGGTGATCGAGAGTATCGATTATCCGAACGACATTGTTTCTGACCCGCATCTTAATGCTCATGACCGGATCAAGATCTGCGAAGACACTGATGGCGATGGGCGCGCCGATAAGTTCACCGTCTTCGCTGATGGATCACCGCCTCACCACCGACAACAACGTAACGCACGTTGTGTTTACCCAGGAGCCGAATGAACTCAAGAGTGTCCGGCGAGAAATGCGAAGCCTCTATCGTTTTTTTTTCGGCTGGGTGTGGCATTCCCGTACGTCAGGCCTTTTCCCGGGAAAGAGACGGTTTTTGATCTGGCGCGCTGCCCGCATTCGTTCCGCCGGGCTCATAGCCTGATACTGTTGTTTATCCCAGGCTTGGGCTTCGGCGAAAGTCCGGGATTTGTTGACAATCCGATCCATATCTTGCGGAAGACAAGCTGCCGCGGCGGTCCAAAGGCGGAATCATTCGCGACCTCGTCGATCAGCGGCAAGCAGGCCAGAAGGGGAGCTTGGG
>JBDTOW010000141.1:0-7981 GCA_039933075.1 Verrucomicrobiota bacterium
GGCAGGACCCAAGGGCTTCCTGCCCCTAGAGGCCCAGTTGGTCACGGGTGAAAAGTGCGCCGTCGACAAACCCCAGGACAAACCCTTTAAGGATCAGCGCAGTTCGGCCGCCCGGGATATGCGCCGGGCCCGGGACCAGACTAAACATGAACTGATTCGCGACATGATCAAGCGGGCCGTTGGGGCGGGTATCCAAGCCGCGTACGTCTTGGGAGATGCTTGGTTTGGATGCAAAGAGAATATTGCCTGCGCTCTGGACAATAAGCTCATCGGCCTCTTTCAAATGAAGCGCGGGAATAGGGCCTATCAATACCGAGGGCAAAGTTGCACCGCCAGCCAGTTGTATAGGATGGTCCAGCGGAAAATGCAGCCCAAGAATGGCAAGGCTCGGTATAAGACGGCCAGTCTGATAGTGAGCATCAATTTAGAGACCGATGCGAAGAAGGCCGACAATTGGGTGAAAGTCCGCTTGCTCTTCAGCGCGCCGGTTCGGGCCAGCAGCGCCGACACGTGGGTCCTCTTCCTGTGCACGGACCTGACACTGAACAACACGAAAATACTGGAAGTCTATTCGCTGCGCTGGTCGATCGAAGTCTACTTCAAGGAGATCAAACAGAATCTGGGTTTCTTGAAACTCTGGACGGTCTGCTCAAAGACTTAGGTCGTAATGTTGTCAAAAAGATTCTAGCTGCCATTGATCAGACCGTTGAGGGTTTCCTTAATGACGCCTTACATATGAGCCCCAAACAAATATCAGTCCAAATCAAAGTTGAAGAGTTGGGCTATCTGTGACGGTTTTTAACTCGAAATTAACGCCAAAATGTGAGTTATAGAAATGCGTTTTACAATTGCGAGAAACATCTTTTGCTTAAATGGCAGCTAGATTCTGCAGGCAGTACCTCCAATCGCAAGGCCTGGGCAGATAGATAATCTGGGTACCACGAGAGACTCTCCAGCAAATTGGCGATCTGTTGGAGCTCCGGAAAGGCTATTCCTTCTTCGCCGTCTTCACTTCGATCTGCAGGTCCCGGAGCTGGCGCGGCGAGACGGCGGCGGGCGCATCCGTCATCAGGTCCGTGCCTTTGGCGGTCTTCGGAAAGGCGATAACATCACGGATGCTCGGCGTGCCGCAAAGAATGGCGATGAGCCGGTCGAAGCCGAGGGCGATCCCGCCATGCGGCGGGGCGCCGTACCGGAACGCCTCAAGCAGGTAGCCGAAGCGCAGCTTCGTTTCCTCCGGCGAAATTTGCAGGAGCTCCTCGAAAATCTTCTTCTGCACGTCCGGCTGATGAATACGAATCGAGCCACCGCCGAGTTCCACGCCATTCACCACGACATCATAATGCTGGCCGCGAACTTTTTTCGGCTCCGAAGTCAACAGCGGCAGATCCTCGGCCACGGGCGCGGTGAACGGATGATGACTCGAGTACCAGCGATTCTGCTCCTTGTCGAAACTCAGCAGCGGGAAATCCACTACCCACAAGAAATTGAATTGCCCAGCGGGAATTTTCAGTCTCCCCTGCCCTTTCAACACATCGGCGCAATAGAGACGAATTTTGCCGAGAATCTCGCAAGCCGTCAGCCACTGATCCGCGGCGAACAAAATCAAATCCCCCTCTTCAATCGACAGCTTCTGTCGTAGGGCAGACTTCTCCGCCTCGGTGAAGAATTTAACGATTGGCGATTTCCATTCGCCCTTTTCCACTTTGATGTAGGCGAGACCTTTTGCGCCGAAGCTCTTCGCGTATTCCGTCATCGTCTCGATCTGACCTTGCGTTGCATCGGCGAGTCCTTTCGCGTTGATTGCCTTGACGACCCCGCCGTTGGCGACCGCGCCGCTGAACACTTTGAAACCGCTTGCGCGAAATTCCTCGGTGAAATCGACGATCTCCATGGCGAATCGCGTGTCCGGCTTGTCGATCCCGTAGCGGTTTAGCGCCTCGGCAAACGTCAGCCGGGAAAACGGCGTCTGGATTTCGATATCGAGCGCGGTTTTCCAGACGCGCTTTAGCAAACCTTCGATCAGGTTGTAAATGTCCTCGCGATCGATGAACGACATCTCGATGTCGATCTGCGTGAATTCAAGCTGGCGATCGGCGCGCTGATCTTCATCACGGAAGCAGCGGGCAAGCTGGTAGTAACGCTCCACGCCGCCAACCATGAGGATTTGTTTGAATTGCTGCGGCGATTGCGGCAAGGCGTAAAAAGTGCCGGGTTCGCGGCGGTTCGGGACCAGAAATTCCCGCGCGCCTTCGGGCGTCGACTTGAAAAGAATAGGCGTCTCGACTTCGAGGAAGCCTTGTTCATCCATGAAGACGCGGGTGGCCGTCGCAACTTTGCTGCGGAGCTTAAGGTTGCGCGCCATCTCGGGACGGCGCAAATCGAGGTACCGATATTTCAGGCGCAGTTCCTCGTTCACCTTGCTGGCCACCTCCGGGTCATCCACCGGGAATGGCAATACGTCCGCCTGATTCAACACCTCGATTGCCTGCGCCATGACTTCGACCTCGCCCGTCGCAATCTTTGAGTTGCTCGTTCCGGCGGGTCGCTGGCGAACCTTGCCGGTCACGGAGATGACGCTTTCGCTGTGTAGTCCAGCGGCGCGCTCGAAAAGTTCTTTTGGCAAATCGGACGGGTCGAACACGGATTGGGTTCGCCCTTCGCGATCGCGAATGTCGATAAAAAGCAATCCGCCGAGATCGCGCCGCGAGTGAACCCAGCCCGATAAAGTGACCGTTTGCCCGATGTGCACCGGGCGCAGTTCATTGCAATGATGCGTACGTTTCATGAATCTTTAGTTTGCTGCAAGCGGCCTCATCTGAGCACCGGGAACGAACCTCTGCGGCGATTCAAGGCGCCGTTGCCCTTCGCAAAGCGAGGCGGGATGTTGGCGACAATCAAACGAATTTCAAACAGAAATTTAACGCAGCTCAGTCCCGAAAGTTTACAAAACTTAGTGCGACCGGAAAATCGTGGGCGCGGACAGCCGCAATCACCGCCTGCAAATCGTCCCGGTTTTTTCCGCTCACCCGGACCTCCTCGCCTTGTATTTGGGTTGTCACCTTGAGTTTCAGATCCCGGATGAAGCCGGTGACCTGCTTGGCCACGACCGGCTCAATCCCCTGCTTGATCTTGATGATTTGCCGGGCATGGCCGAGCGGCGAGATATCCGGCTCGCCTTTGTCCACGTTCTTCAGGCTGATTTGGCGCTTGGCGAGCTTGCCAATCACAATCTCGCTGAGCGCTGTGATCTTAAACCGATCCTCGGCCGAAAGTTTGATTTCATTTTTCTCCAGGATTATTTGAGCTTTGCTCCCTTTGAAGTCAAACCGATTGGCCAGCTCCTTGTTGGCCTGGTTCACCGCATTCTCGATTTCCATCGAGTTGACCTGCGAAACGATGTCGAATGTTGGCATGAGAAAGCATAGGAATGCGCCGCGGATTGCGGAAGAAGAATCTATACTCGCCTGCACTGCAATCATTCGGGGCTGCAGGATGCCGCCTCACTGGCAGGCAGGGATGCCTGCCGCTACCGGCAACCTCGAGATGCACGTTGCCATTGTCCGGGCGAAACCTTTTCTTGAACTGTTGGCCGTTGCGCGATTAGTCTATCGACCATGCCCCGCGAACAGACCACAAGTCCGCCAACGGCTCGTGTTCAGCCCACACACGCCCGCCACTGGGTCATTGTGTTTGCCGTCACACTGGCGGTCATTACGTACATCGACCGCGTCTGCATTTCCCAGGCGGCGCCGGAGATCAGCCGTGAACTCGGCCTGTCCAAGAAACAGATGGGAATGGCTTTCTCTGCATTCGCGTTGTCCTACGCACTCTTTGAAATACCGGGCGGATGGCTCGGCGACTGGATCGGGCCGCGGAGAGTCCTCATGCGCGTCGTCATCATGTGGTCGTTTTTCACGGCCGCAACGGGGTGGGCGTGGAACCTTGGTTCGCTCCTGGTGGCGCGATTTATCTTCGGCGCGGGCGAAGCCGGTTGTTTCCCAAATCTAACCAAAGCTTTCACGATTTGGCTGCCGCAAGTAGAGCGAGTGCGGGCGCAGGGGATCGTGTGGTTTAGCGCCCGGTGGGGGGGAGCGTTCACGCCGTTGCTGGTGGTGTGGGTTTTTTCGATGATGTCCTGGCGAAGTGCCTTCACGCTGTTCGGTCTCCTCGGTGTCGTGTGGGCCGTATTCTTCTATCGCTGGTTCAGGGACAAACCGCGTGAACACAAAAGCGTGAACAGCGCTGAACTAGCCCTGCTGGACGGCGCCGACGATGCAACTGGTCACAGTAAAATTCCGTGGCGAAAATTTGTCGCCAGCCCAACCGTGTGGCTGCTGTGGTTGCAGTATTTCTGCATGTCTTACGGCTGGTATTTTTATATCACTTGGCTGCCCACGTATTTGCAAGAGACTCGGGGGCTGCACTTGAATCAGAACGCCTTCATGATGTGGCTGGAAAACCTGTTGCACGGTTTCTTCAGCCCGGAGATGACGCAAAAGATCATGGTGGCAGCATTGGCTGGCATACCACTTCTCTTTGGCGGGCTGGGTTCGATTTTTTGTGGATTAATCTCCGCTCGAATCGCCCGGCTTCTCGGAAGCACGGCAAAAACGCGACGCGCCATGGCATTCATCGGGTTGGCGAGCGCCGGCGTACTATTGCTCGTTTCGGTCCAAATCAAGGACCCGCTGCTGGCCATGCTTTCGATGGGCCTCGCCAGCTTCGCCAACGATCTAGCGATGCCGGGCGCCTGGGGCGCCTGCATGGACGTGGGTGGCAAATATGCCGGTTCACTTTCCGGCAGCATGAATATGATGGGCAACCTGGCCGGCTTTATCATGCCCAGCGTTACTCCGCAAATTCTGGATTATTCCCACAACAACTGGGCTATCACTTTCTGGATTTCCGCGATCATCTATTTCATCGGCGCGCTTTCCTGGCTCGGGATTGACCCGGTGACTCCTTTGGAAAAAGCCGATCCGAAGCAGGAACCCGAAGACGCCATCCCCCCTATTTGAATGGCGGAGCGGTTGCGCCAATTTCATTGAACCCGAAAACCAAAATTGCACATGCGCCAAACCCGGTAGGGAGAGCGCGCTGCGCTGTTCCCGCCCACGCAGAGTGGGCGGAAGGAATAGTGCGGGGATTTGACTTGCGTCGACGCTCGTTCCGCGCCGCTTGGGCACGGGGACACCGCCGCGCGGCGTCCCTACCGATTTCAGAATTCGGATTGAAAGCTGCCGAGGTTGACTGATGAATGACCGCAGCAGCCCGCAGTGATCTTTCGAAAGGTGAATTATGCATACGAGAACTGATCGAACCAGCTCAACGGTCAATCGCCGCACCGCCATCGCGAGCTTGTTCGCCGGATTGGGATGGACAGCTCTTTCCCGGTCCGTCGAGGCGGCGGAAGAGAAAATTGGAAACAACGCCCCAATTTCCCGCAAGGATCCGCTCAAGGTTACGAAATTGGAAACGTTCCTGGTGAAACCGCGCTGGTTGTTCCTGAAGGTCCACACCAACGCTGGCATCGTTGGTCTCGGGGAGCCCATCGTCGAAGGCCGCGCGCTCACCTGTGCCGAAGGGGTCAAAGAGGTCGAGCCTTACCTCGTGGGCAAAGACCCGCGCCAGGTTGTGCATCACTGGCAGGCGATCTACCGGCACGCATTTTATCGCGGCGGCCCAATTCTCACCAGCGTCTTGAGCGGAGTCGATACCGCGCTCTGGGACATCAAGGGCAAGGCCCTGGGCGTTCCCGTTTACGAATTGTTGGGCGGGCCGACGCGGAATCGGGTGCGCGTCTATTCTCACGCCGGGACGCCCGAGCGGATCAAGGAACAAATGGCCCGCGGTTTCACCGCGTTCAAGACCGGCCCGGCCAAACGCCGTCCGGCGCGCTATGTGGAAACACCAGCCGCGGTTCAATACGCGGTGGAAAAGTTCGCTGAACTCCGAAAGATAGCCGGCAACGACGTAGACATTGGGATTGATTTCCACGGTGCAATCAGTCCGGCGACGGCCAAGCTCCTCATCAAAGGCCTCGAACCGTATCAACCGATGTTCATCGAGGAACCGTGCCAGGCCCAGAACCACGATATCATGGCGGAAATTGCGCGGGGCACGTATCTGCCGATCGCCACCGGCGAGCGCGTCTTTACCAAGTGGGGCTTTCGTGAAGTCCTCGAGAAAAAGGCGGCAACCATTCTTCAACCCGACCTTTGCCACGCGGGCGGCATCACCGAAGTGCGGCTCATTGCCGGCATGGCCGAGGCGTACTACGCTTCCATCGCGCCGCATAATCCACTCGGGCCGATTTCACTCGCAGCCGGTGTGCAGATGGCGGCTTCGATCCCCAACTTTCTCTGCCAGGAGCAGGTCAGTCTCGGCGAAGGTTATCTGAAAAAACCTTTCACCGTGCGCGACGGTTATCTCGACCTGCCAACGGGACCAGGGCTAGGCATTGAACTCGATGAAGAAGCGCTGGCCGACAAGATCGGCCACGACTGGAAAAACCGCGAAGAGTACGACGCCGATGATGGCTCAGTCGTGGATTGGTAAAGGATTACCGCTGCACCCGCGCGCCGCCGCCTTTCACGAGCTTTTCAACTTCCGCAAGCGTCGCCATCGACGTGTCACCCGGAGTCGTCATCGCCAAAGCGCCGTGAGCCGCGCCGTATTCGACCGCTTTCTGCGGATCGCCAGAGGCGATGAAGCCGTAAATCAGGCCGGACGCAAAACTGTCGCCGCCACCGACGCGGTCGAGGATCTCCAGGTCGGGACGATTCGTGGCTTCATAGAACTTACCTGCGGCCCAGCAAATAGCGCCCCAGTCATTGCGGGTCGCTGATTTCACCGCGCGCAGCGTCGTCGCGGTGACTTTGAAGTTCGGGAATTCCTTGACTGCCTTCTCGATCATTCTCTTGAAGGCCGTCACGTCAATGTGCGAGATATTCTCGTCCACACCTTCGACTTCGAATCCGAGGCAGGCGGTGAAATCTTCTTCATTGCCAATCATGACATCGACGAACTGCGCGATCTTGCGGTTGACCTCCTGCGCTTTCTTCTGGCCGCCGATGGATTTCCAGAGCGACGGTCGATAATTCAAGTCGTAGGAAACAATGGTGCCGTGTTGCTTGGCGGCTTTGACCGCTTCGATCACGAGTTCGGGCGTGGTATCCGACAGCGCGGCGAAAATGCCGCCGGTATGAAACCAGCGCACGCCTTGCTTGCCGAAGATCTCTTGCCAATCGAAATCGCCCACTTTCAGTTGGGATGCGGCGGTTAGTCCGCGATCCGGAACGCCCACGGCGCCGCGAATACCGAAGCCGCGCTCCGTGAAGTTGAGTCCGTTGCGCACGGATCGGCCGACGCCATCGTAGGGACGCCACTTGATCAGCGAAGTATCCACGCCGCCTTGCAGAATAAAATCTTCGAGCAGCCGGCCCACTTCATTTTCGGCAAACGCAGTGCACACCGAAGTCCGCAACCCGAAGCAGCGACGCAGCCCGCGGGCGACGTTGTATTCACCGCCGCCTTCCCAGACTTTGAACTCGCGCGCGGTGCGCACGCGTCCTTCGTCCGGGTCCAAACGAAGCATGATTTCGCCAAGCGCGATCAGGTCATATTTGCATGAACCAGCGGGTTTGATCTCTAAGGTAGGCATTGGAGTATGATTTTGTTGGTGGGTTGAATGACCCAGGCAATTGTCTCAACGAACCCGGTTGAACTTGCGGAAAAGAAGATCGAAACTCAACACCTTTTTCCAGCAGCGGACCTGTCCGCAGCCACCGGGTTGCGACTGAAAATGAGCTCAAGCCCGGAGCGGACAATCGAACGCGATGGGCTCCTTATGGCGCAAACCGCGCGCGGTAGAATCGGCGGGTGAGGCCTGTTACCTGGCTGTCCACGAAAGTCAGCCGACCGCCCACAAACGGAACCGCATTGGTTATAAGCGGTGTCCAGACCGCAAAGTCACTCG
>JBDTOW010000142.1:0-7960 GCA_039933075.1 Verrucomicrobiota bacterium
ATTCGCCTGCTCCCGCACCCGAGCCACGGCGGTGTCAAAAACCGCTTGCTCCCATTCCTGTTCCCACGCCGCGTCGATCCCCACAGCATTTCCGTCCGCCGCGACTGGCACCGATTCGTCGTCTTCGGCGAGCGGGTCGAACGCGAGTTCCCCAGTCGGCGGTTGGCGATACAAGCGGCGGAGGTGATCTGCCACGCGCCGCCGCACAATCCGAAACAGCCAATGCTTGAACGTCCCGCGCGCCGGGTCGTACTGAAACTCCGGCATCTGTCGCGCCACCGCCACGACCGTCTCCTGCACCACATCCTGCGCGTCCGCTTCCGCAAGCCCGGCGCGGCGGGCGACGTTGTAGAGCATCCGCCAATACAGATCGAAGAACGTCCGCCAGCTCTCGCGATCATCCAGGTCGCGGAGCCGGCTCAACAAGCTCCGCCGCGTTTTGAGGTCGAGTTCGGAGTCGGTCCTCAGGTGATTTCGTGTGACATTCTATAGGTGACCTTCGTTCCGGGGGCGAGAATCTTTCAACGCCCCGCGTCCGGTGGTTGAAGACTGAAGTGGATTCTCTGAGCACTATGCCTGGTAGGCTTGGCGGAAAAGTGCGGCGATCTCGCCGGCGCTCGCGGGACGCGGGTTGTTCGCCGGGCTGCCACTGCCCAGCGCGTCGGCAGACATTCTTTCGATCATTGATTCGTACCGGTCAGCCGGAACGTTGAGCGCACCCAGCGAAGGGATGCCGGTGTCGCGGTTCAGTTGGCGGAGGGCTCTGACGATCTCGCTGACGCCCATCGTGGCAGCAATGCGGGCATAGCGTTGGGGCGCGGCGGGCAAGCTGAATTCGGTCACGACGGGCAGCAGCACCGCGATCGAGAGACCGTGAGTGAGATGAAAACAGGCGCCGAGTGGGCGCGCCATGCCATGCACCAATGCGACGGAGGAATTGCTGAAAGCCATCCCCGCCTGCATCGCGCCGAGCATGACGGCAGCGCGCGCGCTCAGGTTTCGGCCGTCGTCGCAAGCGGTGCGGAGGTTGGGCGCGATCAGGCCGATGGCGGAGAGCGCCAGCAAGTCCGTCATCGGTTGCGCCCGTTTCGAGACGTAGGCCTCGATGGCGTGGCACAACGCATCCACGCCGACCGCCGCGGTGAGCAGCCGAGGCATGGAGAGCGTGAGCATCGGGTCCACGATGGCTGCCGCGCAAAGGCAGTGGCGGCTGGCAAACATCATTTTCACGTCCCGACCGGTGTCCGTGATCACCATCACGCGCGTCACTTCGCTGCCAGTCCCGGCGGTGGTGGGCACGGCGATGACGGCCAAGCCGGAGCGCGGGATCTTTTCCACGCCCACGAAATCCGGCAGCGGCTCGGGATTCGTGTGCCGGACAGCGATGCCCTTGGCGCAGTCGATGGAGCTGCCACCGCCCACAGCCACGACCCCGTCGCAGTTGCCGGCGCGCAGCACCTCGAGACCGTCCTCAACGTTTTGCAGCGTTGGGTCGGGTTGCACCTTGTCAAAAAGCGTGACACAGATGCCCGCCTTTTCCAGCAGCGCTTGTGCTTGTCCGGCAACGCCAAGCTTCACCATGCTCGCGTCGGTGACGAGAAGGACGCGGGTGAAGCCGAGTTCTTGTGCGGTTGATCCCAGTTCATCGAGGGCGCCGGCGCCGTAATGGATAATGGACGGGATGCGAAAACTCGTCGTGATAGTCATAAACTTGAAACAGACTTTCCAATCCAGCTACCCAAATACAAGAAGAACTATCCGATTGGGTAAGTGCTCGACTTCGCTGCGTGCCGAGGCTTGGAAGCATTGAACTGGTGCCGAACCGGGCGTGATCGGCTCGATCGGTTCTTGATATTGATATGTGAGGCGGCAAGTGGCCATTCTCCCGTCATGGCCCGCAAGTTGAGAGTCGAGTAGCTGGGGATTTGCCACTGTCCTAAACTGCGGCGACCAATCTCGAGCCGGTGTTGAAGGACGCGGTGGATCGCAGGCGTTTCGTCGAGACATTGGCCCAGAGGTGCGCCAAGACCGGCTGGCGCCTTGCCTGCGTTCACATGCCCAGTCATTTTCATCTGGTGGTCGAGACGCCTTAGAGCCTGTTTTGATAATCGTAGCAGCCGACGTGAGGAGGCTCACTTTTGAAACCGATCCTGTGTATTTCCGAGGAAAATTTGATTCTCCTCACGTCGGCTGCTACTGGGAAAACGAATTCTAAAACAGGCTCTTAAACGAATCAGGCGGCGCGGATGACGGCTGGCAGGAAGTGCTCCATCTGCTGGCCTAGATCCACTGGCCGCGCGAACACCAGCGCAACGTACGCACAACGCTCTGGAAAAAAGCCCGATCTGCGCTCGGCTTGTCAGACGCCGAAGTGCCCAGAAACTTGAACGAAGAGACCTCGCTCAGTTCGGCGACTACAGGTCGGAATCGTGAAGAAATATAAAGCAAAGGGCTCTTGGTTCAGTCCTGAGCAAAACTGGCTGTCCGACATGGATTCGAACCATGACAAAGGCCTCCAAAGGGCCTTGTGCTACCATTACACCATCGGACAATACACTCTAACAATAGCTTTCGCAGGAGATAATCCAAGCCGGATTTGTGACTTCGCGCCCAACTTGGTCGCTCGGTAACTTTCTGCATCAATTGGCGCCAACCGAAACAGCAGGCAGCGGCTCAAAGGCCGCTCGAACACAAGCTGGGAGAGAATCTTAATCGACCCGAATCATCTGGCGGATATTACGCGCTGTACAAAAGCGCGGGCAAGCAATTTCGCCGCTCATTAAGTGGGGTGCATTTCATAAATAGACCACTTAGGACGAAAGATCGGAAGTTGGCCGAATGACGACTGGCCGAGCTCAGGGAAAGAATCGATTGCCTTTCGCTCTCAGAGGACACCAACATGGATTTCAATGAAATACTTTCTTTGATACGGGTCATATCTTCCAAAGGAAGGCGGGTTGGATTTTGGCAAAAATTGTGAAGTCAGCTACTCCGGAAGTGGGCTATAGTAGTATTCGAAAATGAATTGTCTCAAGCAGAAGCAGCGCTGTTTATTTGCAAGAGCGGCCGGCCAACGATTCCATGAACTGGTCGCAGTTGGCTTAATTGCCATACACCTGCCGTGTGCTTCTCAGGCGGATTTTCAAGGATCTACTCACGTGATGCCCTTCGATGAAGGGACGATTAACTACACCAAGACCAAAGAGAATGGGGCGATAGCGAGTCTGCAACAGCGGATCGATCGAGGCGAGATCGAGCTGAAGTATGATCGTGTCTATGGCTACTTACCCGCCGTGTTGGACGCGCTGAAGATCTCTCCATCGTCACAAATGCTCGTGTTCTCCAAGACGTCGTTCCAACGCGAACGCATCTCCCCGCAAACGCCTCGCGCGCTTTACTTCAGCGAAGAGGTGTATGTCGGGTTTATTCCGGGCGCGCCGCTGATGGAGATCTCCGTTGCGGACCCGAAACTGGGCGGAGTCTTTTATACGCTGGCTCAAACGCCAGCCGACAAACCGCATATCATCCGCACCGACCAATGCCTGGAATGTCACGCTTCCGCGAAGACCATGGGTGTGCCAGGCCATCTTGTGCGCTCTTTCGCTACGGACGAGCAAGGCGTGGTCGACTTGATCAGCGGGACTTTGCAGGTAAATCATCGCACGCCACTTGAGGATCGCTGGGGCGGCTGGTACGTGACCGGCACGCACGGAGACCAGATTCACCGCGGCAACCTTGTTGGAAAATCCGCTTTTGCCCGGGCGGAGAAAGAGCCGAACTATTTGGGAAATCAAACCGATCTAAGACGCTTCTTCGACATCTCGGCCTATCCATCCACCAATAGCGACATCGTGGCGTTGATGGTGTTGGAACATCAAACCCACATGCAGAATTTTCTCACCCGCTTGAATTACGAGGCCACTATCGCCCTGGAACAATATGGCCATATCAATTACCTCAACAGCATCACCGAAGCATTCCTCAAATATCTGCTTTTTACCGAGGAGACATCCCTCAAAGCGCCGGTCAAAGGCTCCGAACAATTTGCCACATGGTTCATGCAGCGCGGTCGGAAGGATACCCAAGGGCGCTCATTGCGCCAGTTCGACCTGCAAACCCGGCTTTTCAAATATCCGTGCAGTTATCTCATCTACTCGGAAGCGTTCGAGAGCTTGCCCGAGAAGATGAGGCTGCGAGTTTATCAGCGGCTGTGGGAAATCCTCAGTGGAAAAGATACCTCTCCCGAGTTTCAGAGACTGCGCCCTGACACAAAGCGGGCCATTCTCGAAATTCTCAAGGAAACCAAGGCGGGCTTGCCAGAGTATTGGACTCTTTAGAAAACGGGTTGCGGAACGCGGCGTTGGCTTTCCGCTCACATCCAGGCCAGCGCAACGCTGGCTCTTAGGTTTGTTTACTTTGTCGCCGTATTGGCAAGAACTGATGAGGTTTTGCCAAAAGAAGAGGAACGGAGAATCGAGAACGGATCGAATCTCGTCCCATGTTGCCGGAAAAAGATTAACTCAATCAACTTATGAGTAACTTATCAAAAACCCCGCTGACTGTAATAAACGAAGACATCGACGGCCGGGTCGCGGCGGATGAAATCTTCTTCGTGGAACAAAGCGCGCGGCTCATCAAGGTTAGTCATCCCTGCGTCTGATAGGGAATCCCCTTCTCTGGCCTATTTGTTTTAGTGGACGTGAGACTGCACGGGTGGCCAAAGCCTGTGGCGCGGAATGCTTCGTCACCTGGACGCGCGAGTGGGATTGGGTTTGCTACGACTCCAAACTTCACCCCAAACCGCCCGGGCCTGGCGGGCGCGAGGCATTGCGCGAGGCGGTGGCAGAGGGCCGCCAACGGGGCTTGCGCGTCGCGACCCAACCTCAATCACTCCCGTTCACTCCTCGAAGGAATTCCCAACCGATGTGTTCCTGTGCGAGGCGGTGGCCAATGGCGAACAGATGACGCGCGGGCTCGGCTAGAGTTTGTAGCCAGTCACAGAGGGTCGCTGATGGCGGCTCACTTTCCCACGGTTGGCCGTGTCCGGCGCCGAGCGTCAGCAGGTGACGATAGCTCCAGAGATGCGGCTCGACGGCCGGAAAGCCAAGACTGTGGGCGCGGCAAGAAGCTTCCTGCGGAATCACCAGGCCTTGCTGATCGAGATCGCCGAAGTAGAGCACTCGGCGCGGGCCGCCGAGCTCGTAGAAGACGTCGGCGAGGTAGCGAATGCCGTCGGCGAAACGATTGCCGTCGCCATAGACGACGGCGCTGAAGAGATTCCGGTCGTTATTCCAGCGGCAGTAGGAATGCCAGGTCGCGGCGTTCTCAAGCACAATGAGGGGCTGAGCGGAAGCGCGGGACGGTCCGCGTTTCCAGGCGAGCGGCACACCGATGACTTCGCAGCGCAAGTCCTTCATCAGGTTCAGGCGGTCCTGGCGAAACAGTGTCGACGAAAGCAGCAGATCCAGACGCTTCTCGTCGCCGAAAATTTTGAGCGACCGCTCTTTGATGGGCACCATCACTCGTTCGCGTCCGCCCTGCTTGAGGAATTCGTTCAACTGGCGCAACTCGGCGAAAGACAGGTTCAGCCTCGATTCGCGCACGAAGTCCAATCCCGATTCCCACGTGAACTCGCGAATCTGCCGGGCTTCGTCATCGGACGGCGGGACAAAGCCGAATGCTTCGCGCCAGCGCGCTTCGGTGTTGAGGGGCATCACGACGCGCTCAACCAGATGGCGCTTGTTGCGCACGGGCTTCAATTCCACCCAGCCGTTGTCCGCCGCCAAGGCGTGAATGTCCCGTTCAGCGTCGTTCCGTTCGGTGGCAGACACGAGACCGGCGTCCGCAAGCAGGTCTTCCCACCATCTGGAGAACGGACGCAGCGCCGGGTCCGTGCGTCCGCCGCGGGCGCGCTGCCATTGCCTGAAGAGTTCGCAGGCGATGGGCGAGGGGACCGGATTCATCTTACGACAATGCTTCCATCGCTTCGGCCATCGTCGTCAGAAGCGGGATATTCGTGATGCGCGAGACATAATTCTCGGCGTTGTATTCGACCTCCTTCTGGCACATCACGACGGTTTGCGCGTGCGGCACCATCACACCGAGGCGTTCGGGCGGAAAAGCCATCACAAGCTGCAACTGGAAGCTGCGCGCCAGCGCAAGGCAGTCCTCAATGCCGTCGCCGGAAAGTTTTGAGAACGCTTCATCCATGACCACCAGGCCGAGTTGCTGTGAGCGAGCTGAGCTGCGATCGCCGCGGTCGTACACGCGGCGGAACGCGGCAAGCATCGAGATAAAGAACGGCGCCTGGCTCTCGCCGCCACTGAGGTTACGCCCGCTGCGGCCGAGTGAGATGGGCGGTGCGTCTGGTTTGTCGGCCGGCACCACCTCGAGGTCGTAGTGGTGGTAGTTGCGGTAATCGAGCAGGCGGCGGGCGCGGTCGTCGCTCTGGTCGGAGGCGTTCACGGCGCGCATCAACTCGTCCTTGGCCCGCTGCGCGTCGGCATCATGGATGGCGGCGGTGAGCGGGTCGGTCGGCTCCAGGCCGGAACTCAAGAGCGTCCAGACGGCTCCGTAGCCCGCCGTGTCCTTTCGCTGGCTGATGCGATAGCGGGAGTTCCCAACCGGCTGACTCAAGTAACGGTCGAGTAACCGCACCGTGTTCTGGGCGTCGGTGATCCGGCGGTTGAGTTCGTTGAGGACGTTGTCCTCAAGCCGGCGTTCCCACTCGCGTTTGCGGTCGTCCGCAAGCTGGCGGGACTTCGCCAACTCGACCGTTTCGAGGAGGCGCAGACGGGCTGACCACGCTTCGTTGCTTTCATCGTCCGGGGAGAACTCGCCTTGGTATTCAGGATGGCGGAGATGGCCTTGGTCGTCCCGGTCGGTGGCCAACTTTTCGCGCTCACTCTTCCTCAACCCACGAGCCTCGACCGCCGTTTCACCCGCCGCTTTCGCCTGGCGCAGCAATTCCTCGAAGCACTCTATCCACTTTGGAAACTCAGTGCGGAACTGGTCGCGGCGCTGCGCCAACTCCGCATCGAGAATGCCGCTGAAACCTCGCCCAAGTTCGCCACGGCTGGCTTCGACGATGAGCCGCGCGGCGCCCGCCTCTTCCTTTGCGCGCTCCAGGCCCTCGCGCTCGGGGCGTGTCGTCAGTTCAAAGCGATTCCTTCGCTCGGTGAGAATGGCGACCCTGGCAAGAATTTCCTTCTCGGTTTTCTCCAGGTCGTTCAGCCGTTTCTGCCGGGCTTCCCGCTCGGGCGTCATCAGCAGGTTGATGGTTTCGCGCACGCGGCCAAGGTCGGATTCAAGCCGGGGCAATTGCGGCAACTCGGCGGCCCGGTCAGGCAGCGTGCTGTCGGCCAGTCCCCCTTTGCGACCGTTATCGAGCCACGTCTGGACGTCGGCGAGTCGCTGCTTGAGCGCTTCGAGCTCGGTGCGCGTCTCGTTCTGTTCCTTTTGCTTCGCGCGCCGCATTCGTTCGAGACCCTCGCGGCCCAGCGTGAGTTCGACTGACGCAGCCGGCTTGAGACGGCGGCGGAGCGGCACTTGTTTGAGGATGCCTTCAGGCGTAATGGCGCGGACGGCGTCGGAAGATTCCAATTCCTCGACGGTCTCGACGCAAAGCACTTCGCCGAGCAGGTACTCGACGTAGGCTCGCGCGACCGGGTGCGCGACCTCGACTTTGCTGAAGAGCGAGCCCTCGTGGGCGCCGCCACGAAGCTGGCGGGCCTCGGCGGGATTGAGCAGCGACTCGCCATCGCGGAAGAGTGGTGTCTTGCGAAGAATCTCCAACGCCTCGCGGTAGTCCGCGGCGTCGTTCACAACCATCACCCAACGGCTGCGGCCCAGGAAAAGTTCGAGTGCGGGCCACCAGCGTTCAGCTTCGGACTTCACTTCGATGAGCCGGCCAAGCTGCTCGACCCGGCTGCCGAGCTTCTGCCGCACGGCTTGGAAAAGC
>JBDTOW010000143.1:0-7937 GCA_039933075.1 Verrucomicrobiota bacterium
CCCTTTGGTTGGTGTTGACCTTGGAATGGGACCATGAACTGGCGCTGCCCGGTGGTAGACCGTTGAATTATCAAGGTTGTGCTTGGTAAGCGGCAACTGGAATTGCTGAGGAGATGGAAGCCACGGGCGCTGTTGGGTCTCGACTGACGTACTTTGCCACAAATGCCTTGAAGTGATTTCGACTGCTTCGGTTCATTTCTTTTTCGATCACGGCATTCACGCCCCTCACGCGGATCTTCACCTGTTTGGCGCCGGCGATGTCCATCAGAAGCTCCTGCGTGGCTTTGTAAATTGTCGAGGTGTACCCTCGCCGGGCGACAAAGGCGGTCTGCGAATTCGTCTGAAGCAGCACGTGCCTCACTCCGTCTACCAGGAGGACCAGTGGCTCGCCGGTTTGCTGCACGAAATCAAGCGGTGGAGTCAATTCGGTGTAGAGATAATAGTCCTGGAGCGGTTGCTCAGGCTGGGTCACGCTCAGGTTGGTGACGGCCGTGATTAGCTGGTTGGTGACCGTTACGACGAGTTGGTTAGTTTCGCCGGAAATCATCTGGTTGTCGGCGGTCGTAATGCTCAAGCTGTTGGTCGTCGTGGTGACCTGGCGGCTGAGCAGCGATTGGGAATTCAAAGTGGTGACGACTTGATTGCCAGCTTTCGACACGGTGACGTTGCTGGCCGCCGTAACGCTCAGGTTTGTCGATGACGGTGGCTGGGTGATGGGAATTGCCACGACCTGATTGGTCTCCGCTGTCGCCGGCTCGTTCGTCGTCGTCGCACTGATTGGAGGAGGAACTGGCAGCGCAACGAAGTTGGTTGCCAGGGTTCGGCTCTGATTCGTTACCAGGGTGACCGTTTGATTGGTGATCGTCATCAGAGTGATATTCGTGACCAGTGTCACAACTTGATTGGTGACCGTTGGGGCTTTCCGTGTCTCCCGCCGCGCGTTCAAGCAAAGGATGGTTCGTTCGAACACGTGACCGGAGACGTCATTGCCGATCATCTGTTCAACCTTCACCGCATCGTACTCGTCCGTGTGGGCGACTCCCTGCTTTTTGGATCCAGCAAAGGCCAGGAACGAGATTGACATGGCAACCAGGAACCCAACGGGCCGCTGCAGGCGGTTCCAGCCTCTTGCAGGCAGAAGCTTGCGCGCAAAGTTGCTTTCCTTGCAAAAATGCACCGTGTTCGGTGATCTCGATCGTCGGTGATTAGACAGTGATGTTTCGAAGTGCATAGGTTAGTCCGGCAAGCCTAACGGATCGGCGCCAGCGGCGGAACTTGCTCAACAATCATTCGCCACCGCGTCCAGAAAAACCGCGGTGTCGATTCGATTGCGGACCGCGTCAGCGACCTGCTGATCGAGGTTGGGTTCAGACCGGTCGATGATCGGTTCGGACGACGATTCGCCCGCGACCCTCAGCGTCCATGCCTGTTTCAGAATATAGGCGAGGCACTGCCGCAGTAGCTCCACGTTTCGTCGACGAAAGCGTCGAATTGTCAGCCAATCCGGCTCCTTGCCGGCGCAGATGTATCGGACGGTTTTGTCAGACTGAGCGGCCCACGCAATGTCTTGCGAGCCGCAAATGCCCGCGGCATAGCAGTACGACAAGAGCGTTAGCATCATCTGAGGACGAAATTCCTGAGCGGCATCAGTGACCGGGTACACGCCCCAGTTCACCGTTTGCACTGCTTCGAGCGCCGATCCAACCAAGCCGCTTCGGCCGAGCCAGCGCCGAAGGTCGGCAGGCAGCGTGTCGCTCGTCCGCAGAAGTCGTTCTCTGGTTAACATATAATCCTTTCGTTCCGGGAACCCCGATTGGCTCCCCGGCTCATACCCATATTCCGCTGCCCAAGCATCGCTGAGGAAGGTTACAAACAAATGACGACGAAGTGACCTTTTGGAAAAGAAACGACAAACATCTTTCGGCGTCGCGTGAGGCAAAACCGACGCCGAAGATGATTTGTCGAGGCCGGCGCTGACCGTCTGGACGGCGCGCGTTTGTCACGCAGTTGTCACAGTTTAGTCATTTGACTGTAACCTTCGCCATCCAGCATAGTCATCGGTGAATATGGCGACTCATTTGGAGCAGGGTTTGCAACGGGACATCGACCGCATTCGGGGCAAAGTCCAGGAAATGGCCGGACTCAGCGAGCGTGCTCTGATCGATTGCATGAAAGCCCTGGAGCAGAAAAACCGCGTCCTTGCCTACTCCCTCATTCTCCGCGACCAGCGTATCGATGAGTTGGAGAAGGAAGTGGACCGGCTTTGCCTGGAGTTTCTCGTTCGTCAGCAGCCGGTCGCCGGCCCGCTCCGCCTTGCCTACGCTACCATCCGTATCAATCTCCAACTCGAGCGTGTCGGTGACTACGCCGAGGGCATCGCCCGCCAGATCCTCAAGCTCACCGCAATGGACGTGGATATTCCGATCGAGCGTTACGCCGAGATCGCCAGTCTCTCCATCCCGATGTTGCACGATGCAGTGAAAGCTTTCCTCGAACAAAACACCGAACTCGCCCGTAAGACCATGGAGACCGAGCGGTTGGTGGACGCGCTCAAGAGCCGCCTCAATTCCGACTTGATGAAGCTCAGCCGCGAAAACGAAATTCCCTTCGAGCCGCTCAACGCCCTGATGATGATTGCCCGGCATTTCGAACGCGTTTCGGATCAGGCCAGAAACATCTGCATAGAAGTGCTCTACATGTGTACCGGCGAATACACCCGGCACACCGGCGTCGAGGCCACTCGCCTGCTCTTTGTGGACGTCCGCAATTCCTGCCGCAGTCAAATGGCCGAAGCCATCGCCAGCTCGCTTAATCAGCCGCAGTTTATTTTCAGCAGCGCCGGCCTCGAACCGACCGCCATCGACCCGGTCACGGTCAGTTTCCTCAAGGAAAAGGGACTCGATGTGTCGCGACAGACGAGCAAGGCGGTTGCTCAAATCCCCAACCTGGACCATTATCAAATTATTGTCGCTCTGGCCAAGGAAGCGGAAAAGGTCTTTCCGCGTCCGCCGACCAAAACTGTCTGCCTCGATTGGAGCGTGCCGGATCCATCGAAAGTCCAAGGCACGCCGACGGAGATCCGCGCCGCCTTCGAAACGACTTACCAATTTCTCCACGCGCATATCAAGGACCTCGTGGAGGCTGTGCTAGGAAACAATGCGGGTTAACGAAATCCGAGAATAACCACCACTGATCACGAGAAGAACATGACTATGAACACACCACTGAACTGGAACATCCGGTCGAGCGCCCTGGTCGCGGTGACGGTGAGCTTGTTCCTTGCTGGCTGCGGCAAAAAGGAGGCGGACAGTTCGAGCGGTTCGGAAGGAACAAGCAGCAAGAAAACCGTCGAAATCCGCGTCAAAGGCTCGGATACGATGGTGCAACTCGCCACCGGCTGGGCCGAAGCCTACCGCAAAGTGAAGCCCAACGTGTTTGTCAACGCCAACGGCGGTGGCACGGGCACTGGCTTCGCCGCGCTGCAAAACAATACCTGCGATATCTGCGATGCCTCGCGCGAAATCAAACGGGAAGAGACGGAAAAGACCAAGAGCGTTACGGGCAATGACGTGAAGGAATTCGTCGTCGCGTATGACGCGCTAGCCGTTTATGCGAACCCGGCCAACCCGATCAAGGAAATCTCGGTCGAGGAACTGCGGGAAATTTGGGCCGAAGGCGGCACTATCACCACTTGGGAGCAGATCAACCCTGCGTTCACCGGAAAGATTACCCTCTTCGGCCGCCAGAACAACTCGGGCACCTACGACTACTTCCGCGAGCACGTTTGCGGCAAGAAGGATGGCAAGCAGCGCGAGTTCCGCGGTGGCATCAGCGAAATGAACGGCTCGTCTGAAGTCGTCGAAAACGTAGGCAAGACGACGAGCGGTTTGGGATATAGCGGCATGGGCTACAAGACCCCTAATGTAAATTGGCTGAAGGTCTCGAACAAGAAAGGCGAGCCAGGTGTCGAGCCGGGCGCGGAAGTGGCACGGAGCGGCAAGTACCCGATTGCGCGGAAGCTCTATCTCTACACCGCGGGCGAGCCGATTGGCGAAGTGAAGGCATACATCGACTGGATTCTCTCGCCGGCGGGCCAGAAGATCGTCGAGCAAGAAGGTTTTGTGCCGCTAAAGTAAACCTCGCAAGGACGCTAATCGGCGAGCTATATCGGGCAGATATTCGGCGGAGCTCTCGCCTCCTCATCGCAATCCCTCACTCGCCATGTCAGAACCGGTGAACACCAGCGCGAGGAAAAAGTTCAACCTCCTCGACTCGATCGAGAAGCCAACCGAATGGTTCATCCGGCTTTGCGGCTGGAGCAGCATCATCGGTATCGTGGCCATTTTCCTTTTCATCTTCAAAGAAGCCGCGCCGATGGTGCCGAAGCTGGACTGGGTTTATTTCTTCACCAGCTCGCGCTGGATTCCCAATCCGGGCCCCGGCAATCCCGCTCATTTCGGAGCGCTCGCGCTATTGGTGGGAACCTTCACGACGACGTTCATTGGTTTGATCATCGCGGTGCCGGTGGGACTCGGCGCGGCGGTTTATATCTCGGAGTTTGCGAAGGGGAAGGTGAAGGAGACGCTGAAGATTGTTATCGAACTGCTGGCGGCCATTCCCTCGATCGTATGGGGCTTCATTGGCCTGATGGTGCTGGGACCCCTGCTCAAAGACATCTTCACGGCGTCGCCCGGAAGTTGGTGGGGCCACGTGATGGTCGCGCTGCATTTGGCCAGCGCCGAAACCGGCGCCGCGCAAGGCACAAACCTGCTAACCGGCGGTGTGATTCTCGCCTTGATGAGCGTTCCGTTGATCGTCTCGCTCTCCGAAGATGCGCTGCGCGCCGTGCCAGACTCGTTTCGCGAAGCCGCGCTCGCGCTCGGCGCGAACCCTTGGGAAACCGTCCGCCGCGTGCTGTTTCCCGCCGCGCGGAACGGTCTGCTGGCCGCCTGTATGCTCGGCATGGGCCGGGCCGTTGGCGAGACCATGGCCGTGCTCCTCGCCACCGGCCACAACAACCGCATCCCGCACGCGCTGACCGATCCGGTGCGCACCCTGACCGCCACGATTGCCGCCGAAATGGGCGAGGCGGTGCAGTTCGGCGAACATTACCGCGTGCTGTTCATTCTCGGCATCGTGCTGTTCGTCATTACCTGCGGTATCAACATCGCCTCGGACCTCATCGTCAAGGGCGTGAAGAAAGCCAACCAGGCGTGACCTGAACACTGACATGGCCATTCCCACTCCAGCGGCCCCGCCGGCGAATCCATTTGCGCCGAGTGAATTCGAGCGCAGAAAAGCTCGTGCCGCCGCCCGCAATCAGTGGATCATGTTCTTTTTCTGCGCTGTGCTGGTCGTCCCGCTCGTGGCTATCCTCGTGGACATTTTCGCGAAGGCCGCCCCGGTCCTTTCGCTTCATTACTTGTGGGACAACCCGGTGAACAAAGGAAAGGCGGGCGGATTGTGGGCGCCGCTTGCCGGCACGTTCTATCTTGTCATTGGCTCACTCCTTTTCGTCGCGCCCATCGGCATCTGCGCCGCCATTTACCTTAATGAGTATGCTCGCGAAGGCTGGCTTAATCGCATCATCAGCATCACCGTCACGAGTCTCGCGGGCGTGCCGAGCATTGTGCACGGCCTCTTCGGCGTTGGCGCGTTCGTCCTCGTCATGCTCCCCGCGATCAACCGTGTGGTTGCCGACCCCAACGACCGGACCACACGATGGGAGGCTGGCCTGCTCACCGCCTCGCTCACGATCGCGGTGATGAACCTCCCCGTCGTTATTACCAGCGCCCGGGAGGCGCTCGGCGCCGTGCCGCAGACTTTCCGCGAAGCCTGCTGGAACCTCGGCGCGACGCGCTGGCAGACCATTCGCACCATCGTGCTCCCGAATTCGTTCAGCGGCATCCTCACCGGCATCATCCTGGTTGTTTCGCGCGCCGCCGGTGAAACCGCGCCAATTCTCTTCACCGGCGCGACGTACTTCAAATTCGTGGCGGACAGCGGCTGGGAAAAGCTTTTCCCCTATAGTATTGGCGAGGCCTTCATGGCGATGTCGATGCACCTGTACATCATCTCCAACCAGATTTCGCAGATGCCCGATGTAATGAAATTCGGCAGCGCCGCCGTGCTGATCGGCCTCATTCTCTTCATCAACAGCTTCGCCATCGCCCTCCGTGTCTGGCTGCGGGGCCGCAAACGCTGGTAGCCGCGCATGATCAACGGCAAACCTCACATTGAATTTCGTGACGTCTGCGCGTTTTACGGTTCGAAACAGGTTCTGCGGAACGTCAGCTTCAGCGTCCCGCGCCACAGCGTGATCGGTGTCATCGGTCCGGCCAATTCCGGCAAAACGACGATGCTCAAGACCATTAACCGAACGCTCGATTTCATCGCGGGAGCCCGGTTCACCGGCCAGGTGCTCGTCAATGGCGAGAGCGTTGCCGATATGCGCAACCCGAACGAGCTGCGCCGGCGCATCGGCATGGTTTTCCCGCTGCCCGTCGGTCTGCCTTTGACGGTTTACGAGAACGTCGCCTACGCCCCGCGCCGACGGGGCATCACCGCGAAGACGGAGCTGGACGAAATCGTCGAGCGCTGTCTTCGCCAGGCCGTCCTTTGGGACGAAGTGAAAGACCGCCTCGAACTTCTCGGCACGCGACTTTCCGGCGGTCAACAGCAACGCCTCACCCTTGCTCGCGCGCTTTCGCTTTCGCCGGAGATTCTCTGCCTCGACGAGTTCAGCATCGCCATCGACCCGGTAACCACGATGCGTATCGAGGACGTGCTCAGAGTGCTGCGCAAGAGCATGACGATTGTCCTCGTCACCAATCTCGTGCAGCAGGCGCGCCGCCTGGCCGACAACACGCTTTTTCTTTGGCGCGGTGAAGTGGTCGAACTCAGCCCCACGGACGTGGTCTTCAGCGAGCAACCCAAAGATCGGCGGACGTATGATTACGTGAACGGAATTTTTGGATGAACCGCTCACTCACCCCCGGTGACCCCGATTTCCGCATCGCAGCATGAGCGACCCCGCCAATTACACCATCAGCACCAAGGAAGTTTGCCTGTGGTACGCCAAATTCCAGGCGCTCATCAAGGTAACGCTCAATCTCAAGCACGGCCTGATCACGTCGCTCATCGGGCCGAGTGGTTGCGGCAAGACGACACTCCTGCGCTGCTTCAACCGCATCAACGAGCGTTACGACTACGTCACCACCAAAGGTGAAATCAAGATTCTGGGAAAAAACATTTATGACCCGGATGTGTCCCTTATCGAACTGCGCAAGCGGGTCGGCATGGTCTTCCAGCGCCCCAACCCGCTGCCGATTTCCGTGTACGAAAACGTCGTGTTTGGCCTTCGCCTACACGATCAAACCGGGATGAAGAACGCCGCGCTCAATGACGCCGTCGAAAAAGCTCTCACGGAAGTCGGCCTTTGGAACGATCTCAAGGATCGCCTCGACACCAAGGCCACGAGGCTCCAGCTCGAACAGCAGCAAAAGCTCTGCATCGCCCGCCTTTTGCCCCTGAAACCCGAGGTCATCCTCATGGACGAGCCGTGCAGCGCGCTCGACGTGGAAGGCACTCGCGCGATTGAGGAATTGATGTTCGAACTGAAAGGCCGCTACACGATTGTCATCGTCACCCACAACATGGCCCAGGCGCGACGGGCCAGCGACGAATGCGTCTTCATGCTGCTCGGTGAAATTATCGAGCACAGCCGAACAGCCGATTTATTCCTGACCCCGAAGAACCCCAAAACCGCCGAATACATCGAAGGCCGCTACGGCTGATCCGGTCGCGCAGGGAATCGATAGTCCGAACAAACTCGGGCCAGTCCCCGGGGTTCTACCGGTGACTTAAGCAACTGGGCCGCGTTCTCCATCCCCAGCGGGGATGAATGTGAATAACCGTGGGTGACAACCCACGAGTCG
>JBDTOW010000144.1:0-7907 GCA_039933075.1 Verrucomicrobiota bacterium
CTATTCGACACCCAGCTCGCGCCAATTTGCCTGTCGCTCGCTGTTGGACAAGGCCATCGGCTATGGAGTGGAGGGCTATGGAGTGGACGGTACGGAATTGAGTGCGTGTTTGAAGGTTGTCGGCGATGCGGTAAACCGGGCCCGAGAGGGACACGGACCACAGCTTATCGTGGGCCGCTTGCTGCGGCTCTGCGGTCACGGCGAGCATGATGACTGCAGTTACATCGATCCGGCTTTGAAAGCGTCACCGCTCGGGCGGGATTGCCTCAAAGTCGCCGCTGAATACCTGATGGAACAGAACTGGGCGGACACCGATCTGGTTGAAAGCTGGCGGAATGCGGCAGCTCAACAAGTCGAGGAGACGGTTGCCAAAGTGCAGCGCGAGCCGAATCCAGATCCTTACAAAGAGGACTGGAGCGCACTGGCTTCAAAACACCTGCGCGAAATGTATTCCGAGGCTTGAATCGTGCGCGTCGATTGTATCCGGAACCCCTGAGCAAGCGCTTATGAGCATCACCTATCTGGAAGCAATTCGCGAAGCCCAGGCGCGCGCGCTCGCGGAAGATCCCCGCGTCTTCATCTACGGTCAGGATGTCGGAGCATTCGGTGGCGCTTTCAAAGCGACGAAGAATCTCGCCCACGAGTTTCCCGGGCGCGTCCTGGATGCGCCGATCAGTGAAGACGCGATGGTTGGCGCAGCCGTCGGCGCCGCGATTGAAGGGATGCGCCCCATCATTGAAATGCAGTTCGCCGACTTCTCGACCCCTGGCTTCAACCAAATCGTCAACAATGCGGCCGCCCTTTTCTGGCGAACCGATGTTCCGTGCCCCATCACGATTCGGTTGCCTTGCGGCGGCACTTCCGGCGGTGGACCCTATCATAGCCAGAGCATGGAGGCCCTTTACGCGCATTATCCTGGTTTGGTGGTGATGACCCCGGCCACGGTCGAGGACGCGTACAGCATGCTGCTCGATGCCGTGGCAATCGACGACCCGGTTATTTTCTGCGAACACAAGTTTCTCTATTATCACCTCAAAGCAGATCAACTCCCCACGGAGTCAATGCCCACGGGCAAAGCGCGGATTGCCCGGCCCGGACGCGACCTGACGATCGTTACTTATAGTGCGATGGTTCATGAAGCGTTGGCCGTTGCTGAGGAGTTGTCGAGCGAGGGCACCGAGATCGAGGTCGTTGACTTGCGTTCGGTAAAACCCCTGGACACGGACACGGTGATGGCGTCGGTTGCGCGGACCGGACGGCTCCTCTGTGTGGGCGAGGCTTGGCCGTGGGGCGGCGTCACGGCGGAAGTGATCGCCCGCGTCGCGACGGAAGGGTTTGGGCTCCTCGACGCCCCGCCGCAACGGCTCAACGCCAAAGACACGCCGGTGCCGTATCACCCAAATCTGTGGTCAGTTCATCGGCCGACGGCGCGGAGCATTGCCGTCGCCGCCCGCAATCTACTGCGGCTCTAATGCGATAATTGAAATGTCCCTTATGAATGGTTCAAGATTCATGACTGGAGAGACAGTCGTTTAACGATATGGCGCGAATTCCCATCATCATGCCGCAACTCGGCGAATCGATCGCTGAAGCCACGGTGGTCAACCTTTTGGTTCAGGTCGGCGATCAGGTCAAAGCGGATCAAGACGTGGTTGAGGTTGAGACGAACAAAGCGACGATGAATGTAACCTCGCCCTGTCCGGGACAAGTGCATGAGTGGCTCGTTAAATTGAATGAAAGTTACCCGGTGGGCGACGTGCTCGGCTACCTGGAGGTTAACCAGGAAGACGCGGAACGCCTGGGTCTGGAGACTCCGATCACACGATCCGACACCGAGAAGACTGCGGCTGTGTCTGACGATGGCCCCAGTGCGCCCGAGTTCGACAAGAAACCAGGCGTTCAACCGACGGTGACTGGATTGCCGGTGCCGGCGCCCGCGACTGGCGCGAGTTATATGTCGCCCCGAATGAAGGCGCGCATGAATGAATTGGGGCTGCACGCTGCCGACCTGGCTGGAATCGCGGGCAGCGGCGCCGCGGGCCGCGTAACGATCACCGATTTCGAAAAATTTCTGGCCAACCTGGAAAAACACAAGCTCAGTCAGGCCTCCTCGATGCGGGTCGCCGTCGCCGATGCCATGAGAAGGAGCTGGATGCGGCCCTTGGCGACAGTCGCGCTGCCCGTTTGCCTTGACTCGATGCTTGCCCACCGGGAAACGTGCAGGCCCAAGCCGGGGCCGGCGCTGTACGCGTTAAGAGCTCTTGCGATCGCTCTCGCGGAGAATAGCGCGCCGGCGGGACGGCTGGTCGGAAATAAAATCGTCCATCCGCCCGCGATCGACGTCGGCTTCGCCGTCGAGGTGGAAGATGGCGTACTCGTGCCGGTCATTCGCCACGCCGACCGATGCGCGCTCAATAAACTGGTGCCGCGCTACGATGAGCTCATCAAACTCGCGCGACAGCGGCGCGTGCCTGCCGATGCCACCGGCGGTTCGATCGCGACAGTGACGAACTTTGGAACCTTCGGCCTGACCTGGGCGACTCCGATTCCACTGCCGGAACAAACCCTCGTTTTGGGCATGGGCGCGGGGCGTCAGGTCCCAAGCTGGGATGCGGCCAAGAACCAATTCGTCCCCATTGTGGAAGCGAATTTCACACTGAGTTTTGACCATCGTGTGCTGGATGGCGGCGCTGCCGGGCGCCTCCTGGCGCGCATTGCGGCCCTCATGGCGCATCCGGAAAAACTCTAGGAAGCTTCGACAACGTCACCCGGAGCGGCTACAACACAGGTAATTTATGAATTTGAATGACGCTCAAAAGAAAAGTGTGGTCGAGTGGATCGCGCAGGGGATGAAACTTTCGGAGATTCAACGTCGCATCAATTCGGAATTTGGAATTGTGATGACCTATATCGAAGTCCGCTTTTTGGTGGACGACCTCAAGCTGACGCCGAAAGATCCGGAACCGCCGAAACCGGTGGCAGTGGCTGGAGGACAATCTCCTGGGGATTCAACGATTGGGGGTCCTGCAAACATGAAAGGCGAGCCTGAGAAGGGAATGTCCGAGGCGAACCAAGGGGTGCCGCCGGGCGGAGGGGTATCGGTCAAAGTCGCCACCGTGGCGCGCCCGGGTGCTCTGGTGAGCGGGAGTGTCACCTTCAGCGACGGCAACAGCGCCGAATGGCATCTGGACCAGACGGGCCGCCTTGGACTGAGTCCGAAACTGCCGGGATACAAACCTTCGCCGGCCGATCTGGAGGCCTTTCAGATCGAGTTGCAAGAGGAACTGCAGAAGCTGGGCTTTTGACCCGCACGTAATTGGTCGCGGGCATGTTTCACCGCGATGGTCGAGCCTCAATGGGAGAGAGCAATGGACGATCAATACAAGCTATGGACTTAACTCACACCGCTTATGGAATCTGGAGCGGCGGTCGCTTCATGCACTTCGGCCAACCGCTGGACGACGACCGATTTCTCAAGGTTGTTCGCCAGGCTTATGAAAAAGGTATTCGCACCTTCCTGACGGCCGACGTTTATGGCAACGGCCAGGCCGACGAAATGCTCGCGCGCGCGCTGGCTGGCATCCCGCGCGAGACGTATTGCCTCGTCGGAGCCGTCGGGCATGATTTCTACGAAGGCAAACGCGATGGGGCCAAAGGTTATCCGCGGTTTACCGATCCGCGATTGCGCCAGGCGAGCCAGTATCGGGATTACCTGATGATGGCGACGGAGAACGTGCTGAAACGTTGTCGCGTGGCCAAACTCGACCTTCTGCTTCTGCACAATCCAGATTCGACCGGCTACTCGAGCGACGCGGTGTGGGAAGGGATGGAGGCCGTCCGGGAAGCAAAGCTCGTCGATCGTTTGGGCGTTGCGCCCGGACCGGCCAATGGGTTTACGCTCGACCTGATTCAATGCTTCGAGCGGTTCGGACCACTGATCGATTGGGCCATGGTTATCCTCAATCCGCTCGAGCCATGGCCGGGCCGCCTCTCCCTGCCCGCGGCAGAAAAACACGACGTGAAAATCATCACGCGCGTGGTTGATTATGGCGGCCTGTTTCATGATGACGTCAAACCGGGGCACGAATTTGGGCCGCAGGACCACCGCGCTTTCCGACCCGCGGGCTGGGTCGAAGCGGGAAACGAAAAGCTCACTCGAATGCGCGGCATTGCGGAAAAGCAAGGTCTGACAATGCTTCAACTGGCTTGTCTTTGGAACCTGGCTCAACCCGCGGTGCATAGCGTGATCCCAACCCTCATTCAGGAAGCAGGACTAAACGCCCGAAGCATCGAATCCAAAGTGGATGAACTGGCCGCGTTACCGGACATCAAACTGAGCGCGGAGGATTGCCAAACGATTTTGGAAATCGGGGATAACAAAGGTTGCATGACCTTGAAGGGTGGTAATCCCGAGCATCAGGGCGAAGCCCAGCCCGACCGCTGGTCGCTCACGGCGGATCTGGAGGCGGCGGGTCGCCGGTCAGGCATCGACCCCAAACGAGACCTGGCCTGCACGCATAACGCGAAGCCGTGAACGAAAGCGTGTCGTCAGGGACGAGTCGGAGCGTATGAGCGTATTGACGCAGGCAGCGCCGTAAACGCTTCAACGCTCCGACGCTCTCACGCTCCGACGAGGCACCGCCGGTTCCGTGAACAACTCAATGACATGTCCGTCCGGGTCGCGAATGAACATTTGACAGGCTCCATCCGGCCGCACTTTACGCGAACGATTCTCCAGCCCGAGTTGTTGTAAATGCCGTTCCCACTCGTCGAGATTATCAGTCTTCAGGGCGAAATGATTTCCGCGATTGCCTGAGGATACCGTTTCCGTGCGGTCGCCAATGATGTGTAATTCCTGATTGGCGCCGAGTCGAAACCACGCGCCGGGAAAGGTAAAGGCGGGTCGTGGAATTGGTTCGAGCCGCAAGATGGATGCGTAAAACTTGCAACTGGCCGCCACGTCCTTCACATGGATGGCAACGTGGTTCAGTTCATGAATTTTCATCGGTGTACCACTTGCGGGAAGGCTCCACGCCAATTGCGGCGTGCCTTGGGATCATGAACCAGTTTTCCCTGGTAGGGTGAGACTCCGTCGAGACCTGATACTCATCGTGCCGAAGGGATTCCAGAGCTCGGCGGAGTCTCGCCCTACCTTGCGGTTCAAGGGATGAGTTCACGGCAGAAGCTTTCCGACGAGCGCACTAATGGTTTTGCCGTCTGCTCTTCCCGCGGCTTTTGCTTGAACGGCCTTGATAACGGCACCCATTTCCTTTTTGGTCGTGGCCCCGATTTCCTGGATTGTCGCGCGCACGATGGTTTCCAATTCTTCGTTCGAAAACGGCTGAGGAAGGAAAGTTTCTAATACGCCCAGTTCGGCCTTTTCTTTTGCCGCCAGTTCAGGCCGCCCGCCCTTCTCAAATTGATCGATGGAGTCGTGTCGTTTCTTGATTTCCTTTTGAATGATGGCGATGATTTCGGCATCCGGCAGATTCTCCGTCTTGCGCTCGATTTGCGCGTAGCCGATCGCGGATTTGAGCAATCGCAAGGCAGTGAGGCGGTCAGCATCGCGGGCAAGCATGGCCGACTTGATTTCCCGCGTGAGCCGGTCGGGCAGGCTCATTGGTTCGAGGAAGATTGATCGAGGTTTCTCAAGGCGTCACGAACCTCCGCGGCCTTCTCGTAGTCCTCGCGGCCCACCGCCTCGTTGAGGGCGTGCTCGAGCTTCTCTTTCTCGGACAACGGGCGCTGAGCCTGGATCTCCTTAAGCCAGGACTCCAGAAATTGAATTTCACCGCTCTGCTCCATGGCTTCGTTGCTCGTGTGCCTGCGGTAAAAAGCGCGGATGGACTCCACACCGCGCTGGATGAGCTCAATCGCGTCGCCATACCGTTTATCCTCCAAGGCCAGCGCTCCTTTGGCGCGGATGTTCATCCACAACAACTGCGGTTTGAACTGCTGCAACACCGAGCCAAAGTCTTCGGACTGCGCGTGCTCGTTGACAAAGTCGATTAACCGGAGATTGCGTTCGGTGTCCCGAATTACTCCGTCAAAATCGTTCAATTGGAACAAGCAGATGTAACGATGATAGTACTGGATTGCCTCCTGGTGAAGCTTCGCGCAGTTTTCGGCGCTCAGCGTAAACTCTCGAGGTTTTCCTTCACGCGGCTCCAAAGAACGTTTCAAACGCGCCTGATAATGTTCCATCAGTGACTCGTGTCCGAACGGGCGTTTGCCATCCGGGCGGCCCTCGACATTCATCTGGAGCACACCGAGGTCCACTCGCAACTGGACCTTTTCTTTGCCGTCCCTGCCCTTGCATCGTCGCACCTGAATCTCGCCCGGTTGATACGGCCATTGGTTCAATACTTGTGAAATATCGAAGCTCATCGCGGTTGAATATGGACGCCGCATCGTAACTAGTCAACGATTGGCGTTCTGGAGATTCGTCGAAGCGCCTTTCGAGGCGACTTTGTTCGTGGACTCTCTGAGGAACCAGGCGAGAGCGAGGTCCAGCGTCTGGTTATCGGGTCGATGGCCGCCTTCGTAATTCTCGAGGCGAATCTTTTCGAAACCGGTTTGATGCATTGAGTGTTTGACGGTGGCATGTTGTTCGGGGGTTGCAATGGGATCGGTCAGGCCACTGCTGAGGAAGATGGGCACTTGCTTAAATTGTTCACCCGGCTGACTGATTTTCAGTCCAAGGCTCGCCAGGTCCTCATTGCACCCGCCCATGAACATGCCAATCACAGGATAGTTTTCCTTCATCATTATGGCTCCAATCATTCCGGATCGCTTCGCTCCGCCAGAGAAACCAGCGCATGCCACCGGCCATTTCTTTGAGTCGGGCCAATATTTGTGAACGTATTCCAATGCGCTCGAGAGCATGGCCCAGCCCCAGTTGAAGGTGTCCTGTTCCGCCTTGCTCGGCGGACCATCCGCGCCCAGGACAACCCAACCGGCGCTCAACGCGACACCGGTGTAGGCGGAAACCGAGCGGACGGATGAGCCGCCACTCGGCGCGCTGACAATGAGCAAGGGCCAGGTCTTTCTTGGATCAAAACCGTCTGGCACCGCGATCGCAACCTTAACGCTCTGAATTGTTTGGCCGCGCTGATTGGATTCCCATTGGGCCCTGGCGGCAGGGGCCACATAGAACTCGCGCACCTTGTTGGGTTCGATCTCGACGAGGCCCAGCTTCAACGTGTTGGTCTGCGCCGGCGAATCTGCCGTCAGCAAGAGAAAAAGGAGGAGCACAGCGGCGCCGCGGATAACGTAGCACTGGTGGATTGTCGTCATGCGGCGTCTTTCTACGTTCGTGTGCTGACGCGCCGATTCATTGGCTTACCAGAGGAAAGATTTTTGCTCAGCGATCATTCGCTCTCCATCCCAGAGGCTTGTCCGCCAGGCGACCAGTTCGCCGAGTTGTTCATACGCTTCACCCTGCACGGTGAGCGCCGACCATTGGCTGAACCGCCCCTTGTTATGAACGGTCTGCTCCAGCGACTGCACTTCACCCGGCCGAGTGCCTCGCAGTTCGATCCGCAGCTTCAATGGATTCGCTCCCGCGGATTTTGCTTTCCACTGGATATCGAATCGCAGTCCGGAGCGCTGATCGGGATGCTTGCGCAATATGGCCTGGTAGGCATCCCGATCGAAGAGACTCGGCGAGATCGCGTGGTGTCCTTGCCGATCGAGAAAATGCGGCAGGACTTTAATAATGGTGCTTTCGGCCGCGGACGATCCCGTTGGGAAAGAGGCGGCGAGCCAAATAAACAAGATCGAAGCTGCCCAACGCATGACTGGAGCATAGGGAACCACGAGCAGAAACTCAACTCGGATCTTGTGGTTGTTGTGGTTGGCAGTTCTTATCGATGGATTCAAGAAAGCCAGCGTCACGGGGCGGGGAC
>JBDTOW010000145.1:0-7887 GCA_039933075.1 Verrucomicrobiota bacterium
CACCAGCAAAATCTTTTGTATTGGATTTACCACCGACGTTTGCTTGACCCCCGCCAGACTTACTTTGGTGTTGCCGCTGCCGCTGCCCGGATCAAGCTCACCATTCATACTGTAGGTCACCCGCAATGCCCGGCCTAGTGCTCCCGTGCTGGGACAGCGGTAAACCGCAAAGCTGTTCGTATATTTCTCGCTGTACGGAAGCCGCGGGAGGCTGGTAACGTAGCTGAAAATCGATCCGGCTTCCGCATGGAAGCCGTAGCCGGGGTTTTTCCACATCTTGGGATTCTGCGCGAAAGTGTCCGCTTGGCCGCCAAACACCCAATCCGGCGCCCAATTCCGGTCGACTTCCCCGGGCCACGGAAGGAAGTCATTGTTTTCATCGGCATACATCAACATGCCCAGAGAAAGCTGGCGCATGTTGCTCTTGCAGAGCGCAGAGCGGCCGCTTTCCTTGGCTTTGGACAGGGCAGGCAACAGCAGACTGGCAAGGATGCCAATGATCACAATCACCACTAAAAGTTCAACCAGCGTAAAACCTTTCAGGGACCGGCGTTGACCTAATAGGAAAATCATAGGAACTAATGAAACTAATCCGCTCTGCTCAAGACAAAGTCAAGGACCAGATGCCTGAACACGTCGCAACACAACGCATCCGCGAACCTGGCTTCATTGGCATCGGTTGTTAACGGACCTGGCCAATCTCCCGCAGTAACTCTTCAACTTCAGCCAGAGGCCCTTCATGACTCTGTTCGATAGCCAACTGCCGCGCGCGTTCGAAAGCAGATTTCGCCATTGCCGTTTGGCCAAGGGAGATCGCACATTTGCCCAGCAGGATCTCCACAGCCATCCAATCAGGCTTGCGTGATAATGCCAGTTCAAATTGTGCCTTTGCATCGCCAAATTGACCGAGGTCGTAATAAGCCTTGCCGAGACTGAACCGCGCCAGCTCATTATCCGGAAACTGTTCCACCATGCTTCGATAGCGGGCGACAATCTTGTTCATAGCATGGAGGTCATTTACGGCGCCCCAGAGGGCCAGTGGGGGCCTGGCAAAGGCGGTTTACCGGGGTTGTATCACGATTTCCTCGACAATCGCCCGCGGCGGAAGGTCGATAGCCAGCAGGGCGCAGGCTGCGACGTCCTCCGGAAGCAGCATTTTCTGTCGTGCTTCTGGCGGCGGTGGATTCGGACGTTTATCCAGCAGCGGTGTGGCGATGTCACCCGGAAAAATTGCACAGGCGCGGATCCCGTTGTGTCGTTCTTCCGCGTTGATCGACTGCGTCAAGCCGGCCTGGCCAAACTTTGAGATGACGTATCCCGGCCCTGACTTGGCGCTGGCCTGCTTGCCGGCGGCGGAAACGATGTTGATAATCGTTCCAGATTTCCGCGTGCGCATACCTGGAAGCAATGCTTGGACACAGTAGTACGACCCGTGGAGATTCGAATTGATCATTTCGTGATAATCATCGTCCGACAGCAACTCCAGCGAACGGCGTGGAACGTTTGTCCCTGCAGCGTTTACCAGGACTTCGATCGCGCCAAACCTGGCCAAAACCTTCTTGTGCATTCGCGCGACCGCGTCTGCCCGTCCGATATCACAGGGACAAGCCATTACGCGTGACGAATGCTGGCCCGCGAGCTTAGCTGTCTCCTCCAGGGCGGTCTTGCGGCGGCCTACGACGGCGACCTTCCAACCCTTTTGGGCCAAGGCAAGTGCGATTGCTCGTCCGACTCCGCTCCCTGCTCCCGTGACTATCGCTGTCTTGATCATGGCGATTTCAGACCTTCGCCACGTCTATCCAACGTTTTTCATTTGATGACGATATCGCCGCGTCCGTCACCGCCTGCGCCCGGGCGCCGTCGAGAAATGATGGCTGGCAGGCTCGTCGGTTGACAATAGCGTCGATAAATTCAAACGCCTGGTCATAACGGAAAGTGACCAACGGATCGCCCTGGCTAACGTCGCGGCGTGAAGCCGGCGATTTCCAAAACTCTTGTGGGATGGTCATTTTCTCCAAACCGATTCCGCCGGGCTTTCCCGCCTGTAGTTCGTTCCACCGCTCAGTGAAAAATACAAAGGTGCCCTCACTCCCGTTGACCTCAACGTAATCCTGGCTGCGCCAGCTTTCGTTTCGGCCAGTGGCGACCTTGCTGCTTTCGAGGACACCGGACGCGCCGTTTTCAAAATCGGCCATAATCGCCACCCAATCCTCCAAATCAGAAACATGGCCCTGGCGATCGTCGATAAACCGTTTCGTGCTTGCCACCAGACGCGTCATTGGGCCGAAGAGCAAATGGGAAAAGTCGATCCGGTGCGAGAGCATATCACCGAGTTCCCCAGTCCCCGCAAGTTTAGCAACTTGCCGCCAACCGAGTGGCCGCTTTCCCCAGTCCTGCAAACGGCAGGAACGAAAATGATAGGGCTGGCCAAGGGCACCCGTCTTGACCAGGTGCGCAAGGTACCGCATCGCCGGCACAAAGCGGTAGGTAAATGCGGTCATGTGCCGAACACCCGCCTGTTCCGCGGCCTGATACATCCGCATCGCTTCACAGGTATTCATCGCGATCGGCTTTTCGCAGAGCACATGTTTGCCGGCGGCAACGGCGGCGAGCGCGATTGGCGCATGCACGACGTTTGGCGTAGCGATGATGACAGCATTGATGTCGTCGCGCTTGAGCAGTTCCCGGTAGTCGGTCGAGGTAGCTTCGATGCCACTTTGTTGACTGGCGCGCTGGAGGACGGCGGGGTCGTTATCGCACAACCCCACGATCTGGGCTTCGGGACATAACGCCAAACCGGGTAAATGATTTTGGAGAGTAATTCCGCCGCAACCGATGATTCCTATGCCGATGTTCTTCATTCTCACGAGCGGCGATCAAACCTTCATCCACTGGCGTTTCTTCGCCGACTCTTCGATGGCAGCAAGCACCTTTTCATTCTCCAACCCATCCTGGAAGGTTGGTTGAACGCTCTTGCCATTCACGACGGCTGTCACGAAGTCGGCAAAGGTGTTCACGAAGGTGTGTTCGTAGCCGATGATGTGCCCGCCCGGCCACCAGGCTTTAATGTAAGGATGGACCGCGCCATCGGTCACGAGGATGTCGCGGAAGCCTTGTTTCTCCTGCGGGTCCTGGGCGCTGAAAAATTTCAAGCGGTTCATGTCTTCAAAGTCGAACGTGAGTGAGCCTTTGCTCCCGTTAATCTCGATCGTGATTTGGTTTTTACGACCCCAGGCGAAGCGAGTGGCATCAAGATTCGCGAGGGCGCCATTCTTGAACCGACCAATCCAACTCACGGCGTCATCGACCGTCACTTTGCCCATACTCTTACCGGCCTTGGCGCCAAGGCCGCCGCCGGCCTGTTCGAGCACCGGCCGCTGTTTGATAAATGTTTCCATCAGGCCGCACACTTCCTTGATTTCGCCGACGAGATAGCGACCGAGGTCGATAATATGCGCATCGATGTCACCATGCGTGCCGGAGCCGGCGATTTCTTTTTTAAGACGCCAAACCAGCGGGAAGTCCGGATCCGCAATCCAGTCTTGCGCATAACGCGCGCGATAGTGATAGATCCGATCGCCGAGGTCGCCGTTCTCGATCATCCGTTTGGCCAACGCGATGGCGGGGATGCGCCGGTAATTGTGGCAAACCATGTTCACGACTTTGTTCTTTTTCGCGGCCGTGACCATTTGTTCGCATTCCTTGACGTTCATGGCGAGTGGCTTTTCGCAAAGCACCGCTTTGCCAGCGTTGGCCGCGGCAATCGCGATCTCCGCGTGAGTATCGTTGGGCGTCGTAATGTCGATGATGTCGATGTTGGGATCTTCAACCACAGACCGCCAGTCAGTGGCGGCTCTGCTCCAGCCGAGGACTCGCGCGGCATTCTCGACGGCAGCCTGGTTACGACCGCAAACACTGGAGAGTTCGATCTGGCCGGGCAAATCGGGAAAAAATCGATTCACCTGGCGCCAGGCATTGGAGTGTGCCTTGCCCATGAAATTGTAACCGATCATTCCGACACGAAGCGTTCTTGGCATAGTAAAGTAGGTGTTGAATTACCGTCTCCGGCCTTTATAGTGACCCCCGTTTTTCAAGTCAACGAATGACTTGTGGCAACGGTCCTCGGGCGTGCTCTTGCACCACAATCGAACGACGTTGAGGCGGAACGCGCCAGTGCAGCCCGAACGCAGCCGAGCCGCGGCTCGTTCGACAAACGGTAGGTTGGCTTGAGCCGGTATGCAGATTCACTTGCTAAAATCGAAAATTCATCGCGCCCAGATTACGGCGGCAAGCCTCGACTATGAAGGCAGCCTCGGGATCGCGGAGGATCTGATGGAAACCGTCGGCCTGCTGCAACACGAACGGATTTTGTGCAGCAACCTGGCCAATGGCGAGCGCTTCGAAACGTATGCCATTTCCGCGGCTCCCGGTTCCGGGACGATTTCCTTGAACGGCGCGACTGCCCACCTTGGCAAAGTTGGCGATCGCCTTATTATTATGAGCTACGCTGTTGTCGACGCTGTCGAAGCGAAAAAATGGCAGCCTCGTATCATTGTGCTCGGGAATAACAATACGATCCTCAAACAACGCGCCCGCTGAAATTTGCTCATGGCGAAATCGCGAATTACGAGCTGCAGTCTTTTGTCAGCGCTGCTTTGCAGATTTGGCATTGACGAATGTTGAAATCGCTTGGTTGTTATGCCCTTCACGATTGCCGAAATAGCTGACCGAATCTCGGGCAAGGTTCAGGGCGATGGCTCCATTCAGCTCACTGGATTCTCGCCGGCGGACTCCGCCAAGGCCGGCGATCTTACTTTTGCGGAGAACGAAACCTATTTCGCCCTGGCGGAAAAAAGCGCGGCGGCCGCCATCCTGGTCGACGGTGATTTAACCTCCTCCGCAAAGACACTGATCCGCGTTCCGAATGCGCGCATCGCTTTCGCAAAGGTATTGCCATTGTTTTTCCCCGAGCCAATCTATCCCCGCGGCATTCACCCCACCGCGATCGTGGACGGTTCCGCCGGAATCGATCCGAGCGCTCATGTCGGACCTCACTGCATCATTGGCGCGAATGTCAAAGTCGGTGCGCGATCCGTGATGCAGGGCGGAAACTACATCGGGGCCGACTCCCGGTTGGGTGAAGAGGTCAATCTATTTCCGAACGTTACACTTTATTCCCGCACCCAGATCGGCGACCGCGTCAGAATTCATTCCGGGGCCGTCATTGGATCCGACGGCTACGGCTATGTGCTCGATGAAGGAATTCATCGCAAGGTACCGCAGTTGGGCAATGTGATAATTCAGGACGACGTGGAGATCGGCGCCAATGTAACGATCGACCGCGGCGCGCTCGGATCGACGATTATCGGCAAAGGAACGAAGGTCGACAACCTGGTGCAGATCGCCCATAACGTCGTTACGGGTGAACATTGCCTGCTCGTTGCGCAAGTGGGCATCGCGGGCAGCACGAAGTTGGGAAATTACGTCACGCTGGCCGGTCAGGCTGGTCTGGCGGGCCACCTGAAGATCGGCGACCGCGCCATCGTGGCCGCGCAATCGGGAGTCATGCACGATATCGGCGAAGGCGAGAAGTGGTTCGGTTATCCGGCCAAACCCGATCGACAAATGAAACGGCAGTTGATCGCCACCGAGCAGTTGCCGGATTTGATCCGTCGGGTGAATGAACTCGAGAAGCTTTTGACGACGCGTCCAAGTTCGGCCGAGTCACCGAAAGATTAGACGGCACATCGTTCGGTCGCTCGGTGACCCCTGAAATCCACTTCCCCAGCGTGGACGTTGAATACTGATATCGACCTTATGGCGGAGATTAAATTTGGTACCGATGGCTGGCGTGCAGTCATCGCCGAGGGCTTCACCTTTACCAACCTGGACCGGGTGGCTCAAGCGACGGCTGATTTCTGGAAAAGCACTCCCGCTGCGGGAACAGTAGAGCGGGCTGTGGTGGGGTACGATCGTCGTTTCCTTTCCGATAAGTTCGCGGCCCGAACCGCCGAGATATTGGCCGGCAATGGATTCGAGGTGACGTTAACTTCGGAACCGACGCCTACGCCTGCGGTGTCGTTCATGGTCAAAGCGCAGAGCGCTGTCGGCGGCGTGATGATCACCGCGAGCCACAATCCGCCAATTTTTAACGGTTTTAAACTTAAGGCGCATTACGGCGGCTCGGCGGAGCCCGCAATTTGTCAGGCGGTCGAAAAACGTTTGGACCAAAGTCCTGTCCAGTCTTTCGACCTCGGCAGGGCGGTCCAGGATCGCCGGGTTGTCATCGAGCGGATCCGTCCCGGTCATTACCGGGCGATCAAGAAGCTGGTGGATTTCCCGCTCATCGCGAAGTCGAAGCTCTGCTTTGCCCACGATGCTTTGTACGGAGTCGGCGCTGGCTGTTTTGACGAGTTACTGGCCGGGACAACGTGCAAGGTCACGACCCTTAATGGCCAACACGACCCGTTTTTTGGTGGAATTAATCCTGAGCCGATCGAGAAAAACTATGGAGTTAGCGCCGCGTTTCTCAAGAAGCATCCGCACGATATTTGTCTGGTGACAGATGGAGATGCTGACCGGGTTGGCGCCATGGACGGTCGCGGCCATGCGCTCTCAACGCACCAGCTTATCTGCCTGCTGTTGCATCATTTCGTGGTTAACCGTCAGGAGAAGGGACGGGTGGTTAAAGCGCTCACGACGACCTCGATGCTGGACAAGATGTGCGCGGAGTTCGGTCTGACCCTCGTCGAGACGGGAGTTGGTTTCAAATACATCTGCGCTGAAATGCTCAAAGGCGATGTGCTGCTCGGCGCGGAGGAGAGCGGAGGGATCGGTTTTCCCGGTCACATCCCGGAACGAGACGGCATTTTGGCGGGTCTGATGTTGTTGGAGTTGCTGGCGACGGAGCGCGTCTCCGTGAACCGCCTGATAGCTGGGCTCGAAAAGAAATATGGCGTGCATCGTTACGCCCGGAGCGACGCGCATTTCCCGCTGGAAAAGCGCGCGGACTTGATGGAGTTCTGCAAGAAGAACCCGCCCGCCCGGTTGCTTCGGTCGCCAGTTGCCGACGTCAAATCCTACGATGGCGTAAAGTTCATTGCGCAAGACGGCTCCTGGCTGATGTTGCGCGGCTCTGGAACTGAACCGATCCTTCGGATCTATGCTGAAGCGAAATCCGAAACCGACGCGCAGAAGTTATTGAAGTTGGGAGTTCGGATCACCAGGCAGGTTTAGTGGAGGCTCTATCTCGGACTTCTCTTTTCCTCTTTTCCGGTGGTTTCGATTTCCACCGAAGGATTTTCTTGCCACAATGGAGCCCATCCAAAATAGTGGGTGGCAATCGGCACAAACAACAATCAACTGGAAAGAGTTATGCGCAATAACAAAGCCGGCAAGCTCCTTTTTGCCGCTCAATTCGCCTTCAGTCTTTTGTTTGCGAGTTTCGCGGCCCATGCACAGCCCGGTTTCAGAAGTCTGTTCGACGGTCATTCGTTGAACGGCTGGAAGCTGGTCGGGAAACATGGAGACGGTTACGGCGTCAAGAGCGGCGTCATCTACTGCGCCCAGGGAGGCGGGGGGAATTTGTTGACGGAGAACGAGTATAGCGATTTTGTCCTGCGCTTCGAATTTAGGCTCGAGGAGGGATCGAATAACGGGATTGGAATTCGCGCCCACATCGAGGGAGACGCGGCATACATGGGGATGGAGATTCAAGTGCTCGACGACAATGCGCCGCAGTACGCCAAACTCCGGCCGGCTCAATACCACGGTTCAATCTACGATGTGATCCCGGCCAAGCGGGGGGCGCTCAAGAAAACGGGCCAGTGGAACAAAGAGGAGATAACCGCCAAAGGTCGCCACATAAAAGTGGTTCTTAATGGCAAA
>JBDTOW010000146.1:0-7884 GCA_039933075.1 Verrucomicrobiota bacterium
GGCATCAATTCAGGAATGACCATCCAACAACCAACAACCAACAACCAGAGACTAAATGATTACAAAGCGCAAACGACTAAGCAACCTGAGCAATCTACCACGGTTCCGGACAAGCGGTCGCCGCGTTCGTCGCGCTCAAAACTCCTTATCAGGATTTGTTTTCAACCATTCCGTCAGACCAGGCAGAGGGAAGGAAAGCAGCTCTTGAATGCGGGCACAATTCAGCGAAGTGTCGGGCGGGCGCGGTGCTCCTTGATAATCTTTCAATGAGCCGGGTTCGATTCGGGGATTCAATTGCGGCCAGCGTGGGGCAATGAGTTGACCGATCTGCCAGCGCGAAAGCCGTTCGCTGCCGGCGAGATGGTAGAGACCCGGTTGATTCTTTGCGATGAGTTCCCACACCGCCCGGGCGGTGAGTTCGGCGGGAATAGGGCAACGAAATTCGTCGGTGAACAGATTGAGCGATTTGCCGGCCCGCCAAGCGCCACGGAGCTCTTCGTTGAAACTGCGTTCACCACTGGGAGAGACACCACCGTTCAACGAGGTGCGGACCACCGTGTGCCGGGGGTTCCGGAGCACGGCCTGTTCAGCGGCAACTTTCGTCTCGGCGTAAACGCTCAGCGGACTCACTCGATCGGATTCCACATAGTTGCCCTTCCGTCCATCAAAGACAAGGTCGGTGGAAAAGAAAATCAACGGAATCCCGGAAGCCAACTCGACAAGATGCCGGGTGACTTCGACGTTGAGTTTGCGCGCAAAAGCAGGGTTGGCTTCGCAAATGGGGCTTTTGCTGAGAGCGGCGCAATGAATCAGGAGCTGCGGTCGCTGGATGTTAAAGGCGGTGCGGACAGCCCCGAAATCCGTCAATTCGAGCCGGGCACGGGTTAGTCCAACAATTTTCCAGCCGGGAGCGAACGCTGGCGCTGTCTGCACCAGATAATTGCCGATGAGTCCGCCTGCGCCGGTGACCCACGCTGTCTGACTTGCCATTCCCAAATCTCGTTCGTTTTCAGGCACGGCTAATTCTAGATTACTCTAGCCGCGGCGACGATCAAATGCGCCGCGGGAACCAAAAGCAACTGAGCCAGAAGGGTTCCAATAAGCCGCGTGACGACGAGCAGGACGACGCACTGCCGGAAAAACCCTTCGCTGACCTTGCCTTCAGCGACGTCATCGGTCATGGCGGAAAGGTAAGGGTCGATTACGACGAACATCAAAATGGTCGCAATGCCATTGACGACCGCGGACAGGTTGCTCGAGGTGGCGCGCAGGTTAGGATCAAGGTAGCCGGCATACAACGACGAGAACACTCCGGTAGTCAGAAAGCCGACGACCAGGATGTTCAACAGAAGCACGGTGATCGGCGCTTTGTGAATCTCCTTGAGTCCGGAAATATTCTGGACCGACGGCGCTTTGATGTTGTCGCGGAGGTGTTTGATTCCGGCTTTGGAAAAGGCGTGGAGCACTAACGACGGAATCGAGCGTGTGGCGCTGAATTTGAGGACGACCTTGCTGAACAAACGCTGGAAGGTGGGGATGAGGAAAGTGCCGGCAATGGTCGCCAGCGTCGCGGAAATCAACAACCAGCGGAATTCTGATTCAACGTTCGCGTGCGATGCGGTCAGAATATTTTGCTCGATACTTTTCGCGAGCAAAGGGGCTTGAAAGGAATTCGAGGTCCGGGAGACCAGCGCGAGAATATTGAATAGCGCGAATGAAATCGCGATGCGGCCAGTCTTCACCGCTACGATCTGAACCGAGTACGAGAGCGTGCTGATGAGATGGATGATGAAGGTGAAAATGAACACCAGCAATAGATGTGAGGTCATAGAGAGGAATTTTCTATTGACTACCATCGGGCGGTTCGTTTGCGCAAGCTCATTGGGGCCACGCGCTGTAGCGCCGACTGGCAGTCGGCCGTATCGCGGATTGGCAATCCGCTGACCGTTTCGCCAATCCAATCCCCCGCCGATTGCCAGTCGGATTGCCAATCGGCGACCCAGCAGATTAACAATCTGCGCTACAGGATTGCAGCATTGCACCTGGCTCTACTCGTTTCGCGAAAGGACTTTGAAATCGACAGAAATCCCCTGAGACGCCATCATCGCTGCGTCCCGAAAACATTTATGATCCGATCGTTGACAAATCGCATTTTCGAACACGTCCGATCTGGCTCGGTTGTCGCATGAAAATCAGCCAAATCATCTGCCAAATTTTGCGGGTCGAATCAGTGCAGAAAAAAACCGCCAGTTGCCAGGACGTCGTTCTGGTTCGCGTGCGGACTGACACTGGTCTGGAGGGAATTGGCGAAGCGGATGCCTCGCCCGAAGTGATTAAAGCGATCATCGACGCGCCCTTCAGTCATAACATCGCGTGCGGACTCCGCGAACTCCTGATTGGCGAAAACCCGCTCGAGACCGAGCGGCTCTGGCAGAAGATGTATCGCCGAACGATGTATTTCGGCCGTACGTCGGTCACTATCGCGGCCATGAGCGCGGTGGATATGGCGCTCTGGGACCTGAAAGGAAAACATTTCAACGAACCCATCCATCGGCTGCTCGGCGGAAAATTCCACGATCGCATCAAAGGTTATGCATCGATCTTGTTTGGCCGCGACGGCAAAGAAACGAGAGACATCGGCCGGCGCTGGATCGACGCGGGCTACCAGGCGGTGAAATTCGGCTGGGAACCGATGGGCCAGAGCGAAGCACTCGATATCGAACTCGTTCGCGGCGCGCGTGAAGGAGTCGGCGACGCGATGCTCCTGATCGACGCGGGTTGTGTTTGGGATGCGCACACCGCGTTGAGACGGGCCCAGGCCTTTAGCGAGTTTAACATCGGCTGGCTCGAAGAACCACTGCGACAAGCGGACATCGAAGGTTATGTCTGGTTGCGCGATCGATCGCCCATTCCGATCGCCGCTGGCGAAGGCGAGTGCGGTCGCGAATCCTTCCGGCCGTTGATCGATCGTCACGCGTTGGATATTTACCAGGTGGACCCATCCCGGTGCGGATTCACCGATGGCGCGTACATCAAAGCCCGCGTCGAGGAGATCGGGGCCCGCCTCTGCAATCATTGCTACACCAGCCCAATCACGGTGGCCGCCAGCCTGCACTGGCTGAGCACCTGTCGCGACGCCTTCATTTTTGAAGACTGCGTCGATGACTCGCCGATGCGGCATGAGTTAACTCACGAGAAACTGCAAACGAAATCCGGATGGATTCCCATCCCCGAGCGGCCAGGACTGGGCATCACGCTGAACGAAGAATTTGTCATGAAACATCTGGTAGCAGAGTCGGGGCGCAGTTGAATGCGAGCGCAGTGATGCGAAAACGAATCCAGTGGCTGTCTCTCGTTTTGATTCTTGCCAGCGCCGGTCTCGTTTGTCTCGCAACCCTTCTCGAAGCAGTCTGGATCCGGGCGGCAGCCGAGCCCATTCAGGACCGGAAAGGGAATCGCATGGAATTTAACAAACCACTAACCGTCGGACTCGTGTGGGAGGGAATCCGTCGCACGAAGATTCCGGACATCCAAAGAGCGACAAACCTAAGGTCCATATTGATCACCACCGCCGCCCTGGTCGGGCTTTTTGTTATGGCGTTGAGCTGGCAGCAGCCGAAGAGTTCTTTGCGGGTCCTGTTCTTTCTCGCGCAAGCACTCATCTTTTACTGGGGCTGGGTCGGACTGTTCTTCGGCCTCTGCACTCTCCTGAGCTTGTTTACGCCGCTGAAGATCGCGTCGATGGACGGCGAATGGCTTGCCGAGGGAATCCCAACGCTTATCGCGGAAGGAGTTTGGATCGCCGCGTCAATGGCAATCGCGGGGTTGAGTTTTGACAGAGCAAGTGTGCGCCGGCCCGAACCGAAGGAGGAAACTGATGGTGCGCGCAGATGAATGCTCTCGACAAAAGTGTCGCGTTTGACGCGGGGCTGAGAAAAATGTGCAGGCTTTTCGAGTTGTCGCGCGAGTAACGGATGACATTCCAACGACATCATGCATTCCGAATTAAGCAATAAAGAAACGACCTCGCCCTCCTGGATGCGCTGGCAAATCGTGGCGCTGCTGATGGCGCTCCGCTTCATCAGCCATCTGAATCGCATCGGCATGTCGGTTGCCGCGGACGAGCGGATCATGAAGCAGTATTCCATCTCGCCAACGGATATGGGAAAAGTCTATTCGGCGTTTCTCCTGGTATATACGATCTGCATGATTCCGGGCGGATTCTTCATTGACCGATTTGGCGCGCGGATGGCGCTGATGGTTGTGGGATTTGGCTCCGCCTTCTTCGGGGCGTGCACCGGATTCGTCGGCCTCGGACTCGTCGCGGCAAACCAGATGTGGATTTCATTGATTGTCGTCCGGGGGCTGATGGGCCTGTTTACCACGCCGCTGCATCCGGGATGTGCCCGCGCCGTTTCCGATTGGACCCCGCTTCCGCAACGTTCATTGACGAACGGTCTGGTTAATGGAGCAGCCCTGCTGGGAATCGCCTGCACCTACAGAATTGTCGGACTTTTGATCGATCGGTTTGATTGGCCGACCTCGTTTATTATTACTGGTTCCTTTACCGCGCTGCTGACGGTGTTGTGGACCCTTTATTCTGCCCGTCGCCCGACGATACGAACTCCGCCGTCACCGCCCGGGCAGATTGATCCGAGAGGACGCGGACCGGGCGACGGCGCTTCGAAACATTTGATGAACCTGCTGAAAAATCGAAGTCTCATCTTGCTCACGATCAGCTACGCCGCGGTTGGCTATTTCCAGTATCTCTTCTTCTACTGGATGCACTATTACTTCGACACGGTTCTCAACCTCGGCAAAAGCGAGAGTCAGTTTTATGCGGGCATTCCGCCACTGGCGATGGCCGTTGGAATGCCGCTAGGCGGCTGGCTTTCGGATCGCTTGCAGCGCAGACTCGGCTTTCGCTGGGGCCGCGCGATCGTGCCGCTGGTTGGGATGATCACCGGAGCTGCCCTGCTGGGTTTTGGAGTGATGGTGACGAATCCGATGTGGATTGTTGCCTGGTTCAGTTTGGCTCTGGGAGTGGTGGGCGCGTGCGAAGGATCTTTCTGGTCAACCGCGGTTGAGTTGGGTGGTGTTCGGGGCGGCACGGCTGCAGCCATTGTAAACACAGGTGGCAACGGTGGCGGATTGCTGGCGCCGGTTGTGACGCCGTGGGTCAGCCAGTATTTCCATTGGCAGTTGGGCATCGGCCTGGGTGGAATAGTCTGCTTTCTCGGCGCGCTGTGCTGGCTTTGGATTGATCCACAGGAGAACCTCGATAGCCGCGAATCAATCAAATGAAGCCGGAGACAAGACTAATGGCCAAGCCGATGCAACAACAGGTGACAATTTATCATAATCCGAAATGTTCAAAAAGCCGCCAGGCTCTGTCGCTCTTGCGGGCGAACGGCGTCGAGCCAGAGCTCATCGAGTATCTCAAGCAACCACTGGACACAAAACAGGTGCGTGAACTGATTGGCAGATTGGGTATTTCCCCGCACGATTTGGTTCGAACGAAAGATACAGCGTACAAAAAGCTCAAACTTTCGCCTTCCAGCACGACCGATGAAATCGCGAAAGCTATCGCGGAAAACCCGATTCTGCTTGAGAGACCGGTGGTTGTTTCTGGCAGAATGGGCATCATCGGCCGGCCACCGGAACGGGTGCTGTCGTTGCTGCGAAGGAGCAGGCGCAAATAATGCGATGCAACCTGCCAAGGATGCGCCACGCTAAGCGGCACTACGTGACTCGGGTTGAACAGAATTCCAATCCATGAACAAAATTGAACTCGAAGGAAAGCACGCCATCGTGACCGGCGCGGCTCGCGGGATCGGCTTTGCCATCGTCCAGCGATTGTTGGCGTCCGGCGCGCGATGCAGTCTATGGGACATCGATCGGCAGGCACTCAACGCCGCCGAGAACACCCTGGGTGCCGGTGACAGGATCCGTACGGCGACCGTCGACATCACCGGCCAGAGCGCGGTGAAATCGGCCGCGGACGCCGCCTTTGCGCACTTCGGTGCGATCGACATTTTAGTCAACAATGCCGGCGTTGCCGGCGTAAACAAGAAACTGTGGGAGTGTAGTTATGAAGAATGGTTCCAGGTCATCAATCTTGATCTGGTCGCCGTTTACGTCTGTTGCCACGCTGTCGTTCCGCTCATGCTGAGAAAAAATTACGGGCGCATCGTTAACATTGCGTCCATCGCCGGCAAGGAAGGCAACCCAAATGCGTCGCACTACAGCGCCGCGAAAGCCGGTGTGATCGGCCTGACGAAATCCCTCGGCAAGGAACTGGCACAAACGGGCGTCCTCGTGAACTGTGTCACCCCGGCGGTCATCGATACGGACATCCTCAAACAATGCACTCAGCAACACATTGACTACATGCTCTCGAAGATTCCGATGGGCCGATTCGGATTCAAAGAAGAGGCGGCGGCGATGGTCGCCTGGCTGTGCTCGAATGATTGTTCGTTCAGCACTGGCGCTGTGTTTGATCTGTCCGGCGGCCGGGCGACCTATTGAGATCGATCGGCGGCTCAAAGGGTATTCAGAGAGCCAGACCAGATTGTGGGCCAAAACGCGTGGATTTACTACGCGTGATTTTCCTCCCGGTTCTATCTCATCGCCGCTGGCAGAATATACTTGACCTGGATCTCATCCGACGGCGACTGCTCGTTGTAACTTGCTCCGGTGATCACCACCAGCAGGTCCAGGCTCGGCCATAGATAAATCCTTTGTCCCCCGTTTCCCTTCGCCGTCACACCGTCCACTCTCGTCCCGTTTACATTTAACCACTGTCGCCACCACAAGTATCCGTAATCCGTGCCTCTCACCACCGAGTGCTTGGAAAGTGAAGCTTTGACCCATTCTGGGGAGATGACCTGTCTCCCTTTCCATTGTCCCTCATTCATGTAAAGCAATCCAAGTTTCGCCATATCACGCGGGCGCAGGTGCAACTGGCAAGCATCATCAAAACTTGAACTGTCCGGCTTAAAGTTCCATCGGTAATTTGTAATGCCGAGCTTCCCGAACAGGTTGTCAGTCGCAAAGTCCGGAAGCCGCTGGCCGCTCGCTTTCTCCACAATCCGACCGAGCATTATCACCCCGCCCGTGCAATACCTTCCGGTCTTGCCCGGAGGCGCAACCATCGGGAGGTCTAAAATAAACTGAACCCAATCGGGACTTGCATTCATCTTTTGCTCCTCCCCTGGCGACTCCGGGTTCGCGTCTTCACACGCGAGCCCGGACTCGCACGCCAGCAAATGCTCCACCGTTATGGCCCGCTTTTCCTCCGAAAGATTCTTGATCTCATACTCCGGAAAGAGCGCAACCACCTTTTCGTCTTTGCTCGCGATCAGTTTCTTATCCAACGCGATTCCCACCAGCCCCGACACCACACTCTTCGTAGCCGACCTGAGTTGATGCAGTTTGTCCCGATCGTATTGGTAGAAATATTCCTCCAGAACCAACTTCCCTTTTCTGATTAAGAGAACGCTATCCACATTTCTGTGAGTCTCATTGGCAATCTGCTCCACCATCTTTCCAATCAAGGCGACGTTGAGCCCTGCGTCCTGGAGCGATCCAACCTCCAATCCATCCTTTAAGTCCGGTGGAACCGACGCTGTGAACTGATACGGAGCATTCCCGGGTGACCGCCGGGCGAACCACATCCCCTCAGGAACTTCCGCGTCCGATATTCGACGGAAGAAGTTCGTTGCCTTCTCCTGATGGAACCGGTAACCCGAGACTCGACCCCTCTCCCCTCGCTCGAAGACCGGTCCGGTCTTGTACGAGGACACGTTCACTCACCCGCTTAAACGGATACTTTGCCTCGTCAAGAATCGCGTCGCGCGGAAACCCGGCAAAGAGAAGGGAGGC
>JBDTOW010000147.1:0-7860 GCA_039933075.1 Verrucomicrobiota bacterium
CTGGGTGAGGGTTTGCCTCGACTGCATCGTTACGGCTTTCGCCGCGAACCATGCGCGAGAATGCCTATCGGCGTTCTTTACAGCCCCCTCCCTGCCCTCTATGGTCCAGCCGGTGATTGAGAAAAACAAAATTCGCGTCGTCATCGGCATGAGCGGAGGCGTCGATTCCTCGGCTGCGGCCGCGTTGTTGAAGGAGCAGGGCTACAACGTGATTGGCGTGACCTTGAAGGTTTGGCCGCAGGATTGCGTTTCTCGGGCCGAAGATAAGTGTTGCGGGCCACAAGCGGTGACGGATGCCCGGAGCGTCTGCCACAAGTTGTGTCTGCCGTATTATCTAGTGGACGAAGCGGAGGAATTTCAAAAACAGATCATCAACTATTTTGCGGAAGAGTACAAGGCTGGCCGCACCCCCAATCCGTGCGTGATGTGCAATGAGAAACTAAAATTCGGCACCTTGATAAATCGCGCTAAACAGCTCGGCGCCGACTTTGTCGCCACCGGCCACTACGCCCGAATTGAAAAGAGTGCCGATGGCACGCGCAACCTGCTCAAACGCGGACGCGACTCTCGCAAGGACCAGAGCTATTTTTTATTCTCGTTGAAACAGGACCAACTGGCGCGTTCGCTCATGCCCCTTGGCGAACTGACCAAGAATGACACCCGCGAAGTCGCGCGCCATTCGCATTTGAAGACGGCCGAAAAAGAAGAAAGCATGGAAATTTGCTTCGTCCCGGATAAGGATTACGGCAAGTTTCTCCGCACTGCCGGGCTGGTCGAAAAGCACAAAGGCGAGATTGTGAATCTCCACGGCCAGGTATTGGGCCACCACGACGGCATCGAATTCTTTACGATCGGCCAACGGAAGGGACTGCAGCTTTCTTCTCCCAAGCCCCTTTACGTCATCGAGCTTGACGCCGCCAGCAATCGGGTCGTCGTCGGAGACGAATCGGCACTGGATCGCGCGGAGTTCAACGTTGAACGTTGCAATTGGATTCCCTTCGAGGACCCGCCCGAGAGCCTGGAAGTGACGGCTAAAATCAGGTATAATCATCCGGGCACTCCGGCAACGATCACTCCCCTCACCCACGGCGGAGCGAAGGTCAAGCTGCACGTGCCTCAGCGCGCGGTTACTCCTGGCCAGGCCTGCGTATTTTACCAGGACGACCTGGTCGTCGGTGGCGGCTGGATTAGTCGATAAGCCGTCCGGATTCAGGCGGCACGAACAACGCAATGGGTTAACAGTTCCATTGCGGAATTCAGGTTGATCGCGTTGTACGATGTGCAAACGCTTGGCAATCCGGTCCTGGAACAACGCAAGAGCTTGCCATCAGATGAACAATTCCGGGCTGACTTTGAAATGGGCGGCGAGCTTGCGGATGTGGGGTCGTCTTTCCAGCTTAATACGGGTGCGTACAAAAGTCTTGTGTTTCTGGCGCCGTCAATGCGATAGATTCCCTCCATGAATTCTCCTGACCCCGCCCGGAAAAAGCTGACCGGAATCGAGTGGCTGATCATCCTCGTGGCAATTCTGGGTTTCGCATTCGACACTTATGAGTTGCTCATGCTTCCCCTGATTGCGCGTCCCGCGCTGGCCGATCTTCTCCACGTCGATCCCGCGACTGCATCTGGCAACGCCGCCATTCTAAAGTGGACAGGTTACATGATGTGGGGCAGCGCCTTGTCCGGCGGCATTTTCGGTTTGCTGGGCGGATGGTTGACCGACCGCTTCGGGCGCAAGCGAGTGTTGGTCTGGAGCATTTTTCTATACGCCCTCTCACCGTTGGCGGCGGCATTCAGCACGTCGCCGGAAATGTTGCTGGTGCTGCGCTGCACGACGTTCATTGGCGTGTGCGTGGAATTCGTCGCAGCCGTAGCCTGGCTGGCCGAACTGTTTCCCAACCCCAGGCAACGGGAAGGCATTCTCGGCTACACCCAGGCATTTGCTTCGTTCGGTGGGTTGATGGTGGCCGGCGCTTATTATTTGGCGGTTACTTATGGCACACAGTTGCCGGCTATCCAGGGTGGCCACGCCGCCTGGCGCTATACTTTGATCTCAGGGCTGATCCCGGCAATTCCCTTGATGTTCCTGCTCCCGTTCCTGCCGGAATCGCCGGTGTGGAAGGAACGCAGAGCGAAAGGAGACTTGCGACGTCCCAGCATCGCCGAGTTGTTCCAACCTGCATTTCGCCGCACCACCGTCGTGACTGCGATCTTGTTTGCTTGCGCCTACGGGGCCGCGTTTGGAGCCATTCAAATGACGCCCCAAATCGTGCCGGGATTGGTGCCTGGCCTTTCGGAGCTGGCGAAGTTGCGCAATCAACTCGAAGTCGCGCAGACCGAAGGCGAGGACACCAAGGAAATGAAAAAGCGCATCGGAGAACTCGGCAAACGTCAGGGTCAAATTATCAGCAATGTTCAGACCTATCAGGAGATTGGCGGGCTGGCGGGCCGCCTCGTCCTGGCGTTTCTCGCGCTCCGAATTTTGAGTCGCAAAACTCTGTTGCGTATATTTCAAATTCCCGGCCTGGTGCTGATCCCACTGGTGTTCCTATATCCGGCGACGAATGATTTAGAGCTGTTCAAGTGGGGGATTTTCGCCGCGGGATTTTTTACGATCGCTCAATTCAGCTTTTGGGGAAACTATTTGCCGCTGGCGTACCCTGTCCACTTGCGTGGCACGGGTGAAAGTTTCGCGGCGAACGTCGGCGGGCGGATGGTTGGCACCTCAGCGGCCTTTTTCACAACGCAACTTGCTCCCCATCTTCCTGGCGCGAATAGCTTCACCAAGCTGGCGTATGCGGCCGCCACGGTCGCCTTTTTCGTTTATGCTGTCGGAGTCATCGCCTCATTCTGGTTGCCCGAAACGAGAAAGCAAGAGCGGCCGGAATAACCGAATCGTGCGGATGGGCCAACTCGTAAATTAGATTTTGGAAGTCTGCCAATCCCAAAGGGATTGCGGCCCAAAGCCCAAGGTTGCGAGGCACGAGCTACCTTGGGTAAGCGGCGCGAAAAGCCACAAGCCCAACGGAGTTGCGACATGCGGTGCCGATTCATCAGAGCCGAAACCCCGTTGGGCTTTGTTCCGGAATCCCGTTGGGATTCGAGGAAAGATTACTCTACCAAAATCTGATTTGCGCCGGATCAGGCAGAGTAACCGCTTTCCCGCTTGCTGCGCGCTTGAAGCCGTGGAATGATCCTTTTATGCGGCAAGCGTTTTTGGACCATCAATCCGCCACACCAGTCTTGCCCGAAATTTTCGAGGCGATGAAGCCCTATTTCATCGAGCTATTCGGCAACCCTTCGTCCCTTCACCAGCAGGGACTTCGCGCCCGGGACGCCATGGCCAAGGCGCGAACCCAGACCGCCGCGCTCATCAATGCGGAGTCACCGGAGGATATCATTTTTACTTCGAGCGGCACGGAAGCCGCAAATCTCGCCGTCAAGGGCACCGCTTACGCCAACCGACGCAGAGGGAATCACATCCTCATCAGTGAAATCGAGCATCCGGCAGTGCTGAACTCTGTGGCGTTTCTGGAAAAGGAAGGTTTCACCTGCACCCGAATCCGGGTGGACTCGGATGGGCTGGTCAATCCGTCTGACATCGCCGCTGCTATTACCGACAAGACCACTCTGATCTGCGTGCATCATGTGAACCACGATATCGGCGTCGTGGAACCGATTCGCGAAATTGGAAAGCTCGCCGGTGAAAAGGGAATTCCGTTGTTCGTCGATGCGGTGGCGAGCGCGGGTTGGTTGTCAATTGACGTTCAGGAAATGGGAGTCAGCCTGCTCTCCCTTTCGCCTCATCGCTTTTACGGGCCAAAGGGTGTCGGGGTGCTCTATCGCAATAAACGCGCGCGCCTGGTCAGCCTGATTCACGGCGGAATTCAGGAAGGAGGTCGGCGCGCCGGCACTGAAAATGTCCCGGCCATTGTCGGGGCGGGAGTCGCCGCCGAGTTTGCTTTGCACGACATGCCGGACCGGATTGCCCACACCGCCGAACTCCAGAAGCGGCTGTGGAGCGAATTAAAAACGAGAGTCTCGCATATGCGGTTGAACGGACCCGAACCCGGGCCGAATCGGATCAGCACCAACCTAAACATCAGCACAGAATTTATCGAAGGGGAAGGCCAGATGCTCCTGCTGGATACCAAGGGGATCGCGGTGGCAAGCGGCACAAGTTGCATCAGCAAATCGCTCAAAATTTCTCACGTTCTGGCTGCGATCGGACTGGATCACGCGCTGGCTCAATGCGCGATCATGATTTCGTTGGGAAAGGACAATATGGAACACGAGATCGGTTACTTTCTGGAAACCTTTATCAAAATCGTTGCCAAGCTGCGAAGCATGTCGCCGATGTGGGACGAATTTCAACGCGGCACAATCGCTTCCGCCATTGCGCCGCGGGCGCAGGACAAATTGCTCCGCGTTTCACCAGCGGTTTGATCTCATGATCACTCAAGAAACCATCACCAATGCTTTGCAGAGCGTCAAATATCCGGGCTATTCTCGCGACATTGTTTCGTTCGGACTGATCAAAGAAGTCGCGGTCAACCAGGGCGCCGTCAGCGTTAGATTGGAACTCAGGTCCGGGAATCGGGAGATTGCACAGCAGATTAAATCTCAAGCAGAGGAAGTGCTCAAAGCGTTGCCCGGAATAAACCACGTTTTTGTCGAGGTCAAACTTCCGGCCGGCGGCCAGGCCGGCGCCGGATCAACCCCTGTCTGGTCCGGCCAAAACAAACTCCCCGGCATCAAGCGTGTCATTGCCGTCGCCAGCGGAAAAGGTGGCGTCGGGAAATCGACCGCTTCGGTAAATCTTTCGTGCGCCTTGAAACTTCTGGGAGCGCAAGTGGGCTTGTTGGACTGCGACATTTACGGGCCCAGCATCCCGCTGATGATGGGGATCAAGCAACGCCCATCGATTGACGAGAGCGAACGAATTGTGCCTTTGACCAGCCACGGCGTGAAGCTGATGAGCATGGGATTCCTGCTGGACGGCGATTCGCCTGTCATTTGGCGCGGCCCGATGATCACCAAAACCATTCAGCAGTTTGTCAATTCTGTGGCCTGGGGCGAGTTGGATTATCTGCTGGTAGACCTGCCGCCCGGAACCGGCGATGCTCAGCTCTCACTTTGCCAGACCGTACCACTCGACGGCGGAGTCATCGTGACGACGCCGCAGGAGGCATCGCTGGGGGTCGTGCGCAAAGGGATGGCGATGTTCGAAAAAGTGCACGTCCCGATCCTTGGGATTATCGAAAACATGAGCTACTACATGACGCCGTCCGGAGAGCGAGTTGAGATTTTTGGGCATGGAGGAGGCCGCGCCGAAGCAGAACGTCAGAAGGTGGCGTTTCTTGGAGAAATACCTCTTTTTACCGAGATACGGGTGGGTGGCGACGAAGGCGTTCCAGTCGTGGTGAGCAGTCCTGATGCGCCGCCAGCCCAGGCGTTTTTCCGAATCGCTGAAACGCTCCGGAATCAACTGCTGTAGCCCACTGGAAAAACAGTTGACTTGCGATTACCTTGTGGACAGGAACGGAGGTGCGCCGCCACCTTTAGTTCTTAGGTCGCCGTTCACGGCGTTACGGTGGCGCTCGCTCCGTCAACGGTTGATTTGTTTGCAGCGATGCATTTGAAATCCAACAAAGATATTCTTAGACTAGCCGCGTTGATCGAAATTGGTCTGGTCTTGCAACAGCGGAATGGTTGCGTTTCAGGAAATTTTCGAGGCTTAACCGAGCTTGGCCGAGGATGATTTAAGTTGTTTCCCTCAGTCGCCACGTTACAATCGCGTTAATTAAAAGTTATGGCGAGCGAAACGATGGATAACTCCAGCAATGAGCTGCTGAAAAACTCGTCGCTCTACCGCGAATTCCAGGCTGAGCGGGACGAGATTCTAAGGCATAAATGGATCGAATCGGAAAAGGCGGGACATGACATCGGATTTGAAAGGGCATTGACCGACTGGATCGTCAAGCATCGATCCAAATGGCGGAGGAGCCGCCACTCCTCCTGAACTGAGTCTGATTCCTTTAACGTAATCCTGCGAGATTGCAAAGGAGCGCATGCTTCAAACTGCACCTCTATTTTGCCGAACCGGACGGAAAGCAAGCCTTGGTTCGGCGTTTTTATGCCCGCGCCTAATTTGATTTTAAGCGAAGCCGCGATCCAACGAGTACTGACGCGCATTGCTCATGAGATTGCGGAGCGCAATGAAGCCGCCCAGAACGTTGTCATCATCGGGATTTATCGGGGCGGAGTTCACCTCGCGAAGAGGCTGAGCCAACTGTTGGCCGCCGTGATCGGACATCTGGTCCCGGTGGGAAGTTTGGACGTGAGCATGCACCGGGACGATCTGGAACACCGCATCACTCCCGCTGTTTTTCCAACCGTAATCCCTTTCGACGTAACCGGCAAAACGGTCGTCCTGGTCGACGATGTCCTTTTCAGTGGTCGGACCATCCGCGCTGCACTGGACGCGCTCAACGATTTTGGCAGGCCAAAGTGTGTTCAACTGGCTGTCCTGATCGACCGGGGACATCGTGAACTTCCCATAAAGGCGGATTTCATCGGCAAGAACGTTCCCACTTCGCTGAAAGAGCGGATTAACGTGAGTCTAAAGGAGGACGGGAGTGAGGACGCGGTGAATATCGAGAAGCTATGAGTTGGCACCGCAAGAACCTTCTCGATATCGAGTCCCTCACAGCCGAGGAGATCATCACCGTCCTCGATACGGCACGGGCTTTCAGGTCGGTGGGGGAACGCGCCATCAAAAAGGTTCCTGCGCTCCGTGGAAAAACGGTCGTCAACCTGTTTGTGGAACCTTCCACGCGCACCCGGATTAGTTTCGAGTTGGCGGCGCAGCGGTTGAGCGCCGACGTGATTAACTTCACGGCTGAAGCGTCCTCGTTGAAAAAGGGCGAAACCCTGAAGGATACCGCTCGGAACTTGGAGGCGCTCAACGCGGATTTTATTATCATCCGCCACAGCGCAAGCGGCGCGCCGCATTTTCTCTCGCGCTTTCTCAAAGCCAGTGTAGTCAACGCCGGCGACGGCGCTCACGAACATCCAACGCAGGCGCTGCTGGATGTTTTCACGATTCGGGAAAATAAAGGCCAAATCGCCGGACTCAAGGTTGTTATCCTGGGCGACATTCTTTACAGCCGGGTTGCGCGCTCCAACATCTGGGCGCTGCTAAAGCTGGGCGCGAATGTCACTCTCTGTGGTCCACCAACTTTGGTGCCGCGCGTGTTCGAACAATTGGGATGCCGAATCACTTACAATGTCGAGGAAGCCATCGCCGATGCGGATATCATTAACCTGCTGCGAATTCAACACGAACGTCAGCGCAAATCGATGTTTCCAAGTATTGGCGAGTACACCAACCTGTTCGGTCTGAACAAGTCGCGGTTCGCCCGCACCAAGCCCGATGTCCTGGTCATGCATCCGGGGCCCATCAACCGCGGCGTGGAAATTGACAGCGAACTGGCGGATTGCTCGCGGTCCGTAATCCTCGAACAGGTGACCAACGGTTTGGCCATTCGCATGGCTGTCCTGTTCCTGCTGAACGGCGGGCAAGGGCCTCAGGAAGTTGCGGGATAGAGCTAACCAGCGCGCAGTCAGGAGTTTGCAGGCGCAAAAAATTTGAGTTGTTACCGCCGCCAGTACGGGCAATATACATCTTTCAAAGAACGAATGCATATGAAATTACGATTGATATCAGCATCGGTGATTCTGATTGGGCTCGCCACGATTTCTACTCAAGCCGAGGACAAGACGCTGCTCAAGGACCAGAAGCAAAAGGTCAGTTATAGCTACGGCGTAAACTATGGCAGCTACTTGAAGCGGCAATCG
>JBDTOW010000148.1:0-7851 GCA_039933075.1 Verrucomicrobiota bacterium
TTTGGACACTTCGGATGCGCGTCGCCCGGCCGGAAGGTTGAATGACGACGGCCTGTCCGCGCCGAAGCGTTCCACCGGTCAGCGTTCCGGTGACGATTGTGCCGATCCCGCGCAACGTAAATGCGCGATCGACCGACAGACGCGGTTTGGCAATGTCGCGCGGCGGCGGTGTGTGAGAGAGGACGGCAGCGAGCGTTGACTTCAGCTCCTCCAGACCGCGGCCGCTGACTATCGAGGTCGGGACAATCGGCGCCTCAGCGAACGGCGAACCGCGGAGATTTTCCCGGAGCTGCGCCAAACTCGCGGGCTCATCTTCGGCCAAGTCAATTTTTGTCAACGCCACGACCGCGCGAGCCACGCCGAGATAACTGAGGATCTGCAGATGCTCCTCGGTCTGCGGCATCCAACCGTCGTCGGCCGCCACGATGAACAGCGCCAGATCGATCGACCCGACTCCCGACACCATGTTCTTCACGAAATCTTCGTGGCCCGGCACATCCACGATGCCTACGCTGAAAGTCGAGGGCTGCGGATCTTGAGTTGAGAGTTCCAGATGCGCGAAACCGAGATCGATGGTGATGCCTCGCGCTTTTTCCTCTGGCAGCCGATCGGGATCGGTGCCGGTAAGCGCTTTGACCAGCGCGCTCTTCCCGTGATCCACGTGTCCGGCAGTGGCAAGGATGTAGTGTTTTGGAGTCATTCAAGCCGAGGTCGACTCGAACTTCCGTTCGTTTTGGATGACCACTGTTGGGTTGGGATTGTTCGGAGGCACTGCCAAACCGTGGTCGCTCATGGTTTTCACGTGATCCTCTACTCCCCACCGCGCTTGATACAGACAATCCTCAATCGAGTGTCCGACGCCGCTGAACCCTTCCAGGTCAGGCGAATAAAAGCCAAAAAAATCCGGGTCTTCTGTCGCTTCAATGACTAACGAATATGGCAATTGAATCATAAGATCATTTTCCTTTCAGCCCCGCTGCTTTGAGAATTGCATGACACGTTCCGGTCGGCACTTCTTTTGCGCCGTGGAAATCCACGCGAACCAGTCTCGGATGGCCAGCCTTGAGATAGTAGCGCACCGACCCTTTTTCTTTGATCAGCCTGAAACCGTTTTGCTCAAGTAATCGCACCAACTCGCTGAATTTCATTGGCCTTCCACAATAACTAACGATTGACTAGCAGCAAAGTTCATTTGCGGCGCGGCGATGTCGCCGCGGTTCAAGTTTGCGGCGGTGGTATTAAACTGACACAGATTGCGCGGATTACTTCTTCGTCCTGCCGTGGGAAAACCGTGCGCAGGTCAAGCTTGAAACGCGCGCCGGAAATGTAACCAATGACCGGCGGTGTGCGAGCCCGAAGCCGGGAGGCGAATTCCGCCAACGCCATCTCCTGCGGCAGAAGCTCGAGCGTGACTGACGGAATGACCGAGCGCGGCAAAGTCCCGCCGCCAATTTGTGCCTTGCCTTCTCCGACGTTCGTCTTCAGCGGCACGCCCTTCAGTGCGGCGATAATCCTTTCCGCGCGGGCGCGCAAAGCGTCGTTCGCGGCGCTCATCATTTCCAGCACGGGCATTGGGCGTCCATACTTTAGAGCGTCGATGGAACCGGCTGGAGCCGGGACAGCGAAAAGGTAGCTGTCCACTGTCGTTTGCAGCGCGGCGAGAATCAGCTTGTCACAACGCAAGGCACGGAAGAACGGTTCGCGCTTGAGCGCCGCGACCAGTCGCGCCCTGCCCGCGATAATGCCGGCCTGCGGGCCGCCGAGCAACTTGTCGCCACTGAAGGTAACCAGATCAACGCCGCGCTTCAGGACTTCGGCGGGGGTGGGCTCGTGTTCGACTGCGGCCAGTTTTTCGGTGGCAATTACGGCGCCGCTGCCCAGGTCTTCGACGAATGGAAGTCGTTTCTTGCCCGCGAGCGCGGCGATTTCTTCGGTCGATGGAGATTCGACGAAGCCGCCCATAAAAAAATTGCTGCGGTGAACTTTGAGAATCATCGCCGTCGCGGGGTTGACGGCTCCGGCGTAATCGGCCACAGAGGTTTTATTGGTTGCGCCGATCTCGCGGAGCTTTGCACCGCTAGCTTCGAGAATTTCGGGGATGCGAAACCCGCCGCCAATCTGCACCAGTTCGCCACGCGAAATAATCACCTCCGGTTTTGCCCGGGTGAAGTGGCGGAGGATGAGCACAAGCGCCGCGGCGCAATTGTTCACCACAGTTGCGGCTTCCGCGCCGCAAAGCAGCGCCAGGTTGTGTTCGAGGTAGGCAGCGCGCCCACCGCGTTCACCGCCGCTAAGATCGTATTCGAGATTGTTGTAGTTGGCAGCGATCGCCTGGAGAGTTTCCACTACCGCGGTTCCCAGGGGCGAGCGGCCAAGATTGGTGTGGACGATGATCCCGGTGCCGTTGATGACGGATTGAATACGCGCGGAGCGGAGAACGTAGAGCGAAGAGCGTACGCGAGCGAGCACGCCGGCAAAGTCGGGAATCTCTTTCTCCCTTCGCAGCGCAGCCAGTTCGCGACGGACGACAGCCACAATGGCCGGTCTGGGCAAATCCAGCTCACCGAGCGCTTGAAGCACTTTCTCGACGGCCGGGATGGCACGAAGCGCTTTGGAGGTTTGTGGCATAATCTTAGTGAGCAGACGTTCGTTCTCGGAAAATCTCCTGCATACGAACGAAACGCGTATCTTCAGGTCGCGGGGAAGTCGTCAAATAGGGTATGGCCCGGGGTCCCAATTCGTGCATCGCTGTAAATGCCTTCTCCCGGACAGCGGGGTCCTGCCGATTGTTCAGTTGTTTTACCCAGTAAGTCACCTTCTCTCCTTGATAAATCGGCTCGGGATGGACGCGATGGTTGATTATTAGGCCGGCGCCCACAGTGACCAGCACGATGACTGCGATGAGAAGAAGACGTTTTCTCATGAGCAGATTCAGCTAAACATCTCGATCAAGTATTCATGGCTACCGGTTCGGCGACTCGGCGATCCGAATCCTCACTTTGCCTGACGACACGATTTTGCCAATGACCGCGACGCATGGTGTGCGGTGTTTCTTGAGGACGTTCAACACCTCAGGCAAATTGCGTGAAGGCACGCACAGGAGTAGGCCGCCGCTCGTTTGGGCGTCGGACAGCAGATATTTTTGCGCCTCAGTGGCGCCATTCCACTGAACAAGGGCATTCGCGGTCTTCAGATTCTCGCGGCTGCCGCCGGGAATGCAATCCTGAGCGATCAAATCCAACACTTCCCTGGCGATGATTGGAAGTTTGTCGGCGAAGATTTCCGCAACGACGCCGCTGGCTCGGCACAGTGAACCGAGGTGTCCCAACAGACCGAACCCGGTGACGTCGGTCCCCGCACGAATCAAGCCGCGCTCGGCAACTTCCGCGCCGACTGTATTGAGACTGCACATCACGGCTACGGCCTTTCGCGCGGTCGGCAGCGAGGTGATGGCTCGTTTAATGCCGGTGGTGATGATTCCGGTGCCGAGTGGTTTTGTCAGCACAAGCCAATCCCCCGGGCGAGCGGCGGCGTTGGTAATTATTCGTCGTGGTGAGACAAGGCCGGTCACCGAGAGGCCGTAAAACGGCTCGGGGTTGCGGATGCTGTGGCCACCCAAAAGGACGCAGTTGGCTTCTTTTACCTTCTCCGCGCCGCCGCGCAGGATCGCTGTGATCACTTTCGGCGGCACAACATCGGTTGGAACGCCCAGGAGGTTCAAAGCGGTCAGCGGGCGGCCGCCCATCGCGTAAACGTCCGACAACGCGTTGGCCGCAGCGATCTGACCGTACAGAAAGGGATCATCCACGATGGGTGTGAAAAAATCCACCGTTTGAACGAGAGCACGGTCGCGGTCGATGCGGTAAACTCCAGCGTCATCGGCGCTGCCTGTGCCGACTAACAAGTTCGGATCATGCACTTGTGGTAATTGACGCAAGACCTGCGTCAGAGCCTCTTGGCTGAGTTTCGACGCTCAACCAGCGCAGGACGAGAGCGAGGTAAGTTTGAGAATTTGCTCACGCGACATGGACCACACCTCCTTTCCGGATGAATTTTAATTCCCCCAAATCCCTGCCGTCGTTTTAGGGAAGGCTTTCGACCTCCAACATTGGACGCGCCTCGGAGCCATGAACCGGTTGACCGAGGTAGGGCGCGTCACTCCGTGCGCGCCGTCCTTTGCCTTGCGGGAAAAATTGGTTGCAGGCGCAGCCCGGAGTGCGCCCGTCCTCGGGCGCAGCGGCGTGGTGGCGCTGTAAGGCCTTCGAAGAATCGAGTGCGGTCGTGCTTGCGCGAGCTGCTGCGCCCGAGGACGGGCGCGCTCCGAAGGACAGCGGTTCATGAGCTGACTGAAAAACTGGCGGAGAGGGTAGGAATCGAACTTACCTCGACCCGCAAGACGGGCCGACAACGGTTTTGAAGACCGCGAGGGCCACCAGGCACCCATCACTCTCCCGCGAGGAGCTGAAACTGGAGATCGAAGATTGCAAACTGCGAAGTCGAAATTCTTCTCATTAAACGGGGAACTGAAAGCCCAATGCACAAGAGCGGCAAAGGGACCACGTAATCGATTGCGGTTCGGGGCGCGAGCGGCGGGTGAAAGGTTGGAAGGATCAAAATCAGAACCTGGCTTTGACGGCCTTGACGATTGCGTCAGGTTCGGGGAACTGGCCCGTTTGCAATTTGGAGTAGATCTTGTGCCCATTGACGCTAACCTCGAAGGCGCCCCCACTCGAAGGGACCAGCTTCAGCGAGCCGATTCGCTGTTTGAAAGCCAAAAGTTTTTCCGCCAGACCGACGGCTTTTGGTTCGTAGTTTCAAGCCGTGCAGTACTCGATTGTTATTTCGGGACCCATATCGCTACGTTGTCGACAAACAGTAAGTAAGGAAGAAAGTAACGTCAAGAGCAGCAGGCCATCAAATTCACGAGCTCAACTTGGCAATGACGGCGGTTCGGCAGGAATTGCGAGTTTGGATTTTGTCAACGGTTGAAGTCGAGCGCTTGCCGCGCGATTTCGTCGCGCTGACTCGCGGCTATGAATTCATATTGCAGTCGACTTTGACTTAGGGACAATTCCGGTCAAGATTGCCAGCCAGTTGAAATGATTGAATGGAATATTCAGTCCCGAGCCCACGCCTGTCAAGCTTGCGGCCTGGGGTTTGCCGACCGGCAGAAGTATCACACTCTGTTGTTCGATGAAAAACAGGGTTACGCGCGACTGGACGTTTGTGAAGGTTGTTGGGAGGCGCAGTTCAGCCAGGGGGCGGCCGATCGAAAAGGCTTCGTTTCCCATTGGCAGGGAACATATGCGACGCCTCCTCCCGCGCCTCCGGAACCGATCGCCAGAGACACCGCCGAGTCGTTGCTCCGGAAATTAGTTGAACTGAACGATCCCCAATATCGGGCGGCCTGCTTCATCCTCGCCGTGATGCTCGAACGCAAACGAATTCTGAAGGTGCAATCTCAGGGAATGCGCGACGAACAACGGGTTTTTGTTTACGAACATCCGAAAACGGGCGATGTCTTCGCCATCGTGGATCCGAATCTGCAACTCGACCAACTCGATCAAGTGCAACGCGATGTCGCTGGCTTACTCGAGCATGGCTTGACTCCACCGAATTCCGGCACAGACTCGGTGAACGTGACCAATGGCGCTCCGGACGTTCAAGTTCCAGCCTCCGCGGCGGTGTCGTCCGCGATAAGTCCGCCTGACACTCCGGCAGGTCCTGAACCATCATCTCATTGAGGTTGTCCATGTCCGAATTGGATAGTTTACAACGCACCCTGGGCCATGTCTTTCGCGATGCACTTCTACTGCGCCTGGCTTTGACGCATCCATCCGTCGCGCATGAAACCGGAGCTCCCGTCCAACACAACCAGCGGCTCGAGTTCCTCGGTGACGCGGTGTTGCAATTAGTTCTGACGCGGGAATTGTATGAAAAATTTCCGTCGGCCGGCGAGGGTCCGCTCACCAAAGCGCGAGCACAGATGGTAAATCGCCACACGCTGGCGGAACAAAGCCGGCGGTTGAACCTGGGGAAGCACCTTGTGCTGAGCCGCGGTGAAGAGCTAAACGGCGGCCGCGAGCGATCCTCAGCCTTGGCTGACACCTTTGAGGCGCTCGTAGGGGCAATCTGCCTCGATAGCGGTTTCGAGGCCGCGTGCGACTTCATTCTGCGACAATTCCGGGAAGCCTTCGGGGAACTGGAGTCGATTCCGAACCTGGAAAATCCCAAAGGGGAGTTGCAGGAAATTCTGCAGACGGAATCCAACGAGTCGCCCCGCTACCATCTCCGTTCGGCGACCGGCCCGGATCATGATCGCGAATTTGAATGCACTGTGCACTTCCGGGGCCAAGAGTTGGGGCTCGGCAAGGGCAAGAGCAAAAAGGCCGCGGAGAGCCAGGCAGCCATTGCGGCGTTGCAGGGTTTGCGCCAGAATCAGATATTGAAAAAACAGAGCGAAATCGTGGATTGAGATGGGTTATTCTTTTCGAACGGAGGACGGCGTGCGGAAGTCCGGTTGCTACCAAGCCTCGGTTAGTAGAGCCCAGGCTAATGATCTATGAAGGATTCCGAGTTGCCGCCGAGTCTTGTGATACCAACAAAAGATGATAACGTAATTACTGTGATGCCGGTATCAATCGAAGAAGTTCGCAAGCCGCTCCGCATGGTCACCTGTTTCGGGTGTGGTGTGAAGAATTTCATTTCTCCCGACCTACCGCCGTTGGCCACTGTTCCTTGCAGCAAATGCAGCCACCCGGTCATGATGCCGATGCAACTTCGGCAGTTCGAGCTTCGCTCCGCAATCGCTTCCGGAGGGATGGGCACCGTTTATCGGGCGTTCGATACCACGTTGCAGCGCGAAGTGGCGGTCAAACTGATGAAGGCCGAACTGGCGGAAGACCCGCAAGCGCTCGAGAATTTTTATCGGGAGGCGCGCGCCTGCGCGTCCCTCAATCACACGAACATCATCCATATTTACACCTTTAACGAATCGGAAGGACAACGGTACCTTGTCATGGAGTTGGCGGACTGCGGCAGTCTCGACAGCCGGATCGAGAAAGAGCAGCGGCTCCCGGAGCTCGACCTCCTCGATATTGGGGTGAAAGTCGCTTCCGCGCTCGACACCGCGTTGCGACACAAACTTCTCCATCGCGATATTAAACCGGGCAACATTCTTTTTAACTCAGAAGGAGAACCGAAGTTGATCGACTTCGGCTTGGCCCGAAACGCCGAGGCGGATGGCGATGATGAGTCGACGTTGTGGGCGACCCCGTATTACGTCGCGCCGGAAAAGGTAAAACGTGAGCGCGAGGACTTCCTCTCCGACATGTACAGTCTGGCCGCTACGCTTTATCACGCATTAACCGGGCACGTCCCGTTCGAGGCTCCTTCCATCGAGGATGTCCTGGCAGCTCACGTGCATACGCCGGTAACACCGCCAATCCTGGTCGTGCCGGAAATCACGCAGCCGACCAGCGATGCTCTAGTTCAGGCGATGGCGAAAACCCCCGCTCAACGCTTTCAGAGTTACGACGAATTCATCATGGCATTGACGGCCGCACGCAGCCAGTTGTTGGTCCAACAGGTGCGGAATCAGGAGAGAAACGCTACTGGGCCGACCAAAGCTGGCAACGGGAAAAGTTGGTGGCGGCGGTAACGCCGCGAATAAGAAAACTCGTTTCGCTCGGCTTCAAGTCCGACCTGACAAGGCATTAAAAGTAGTTCCACATTCTCCATCAAATCTCCACAATTCGGGCCACTCGCGCGCTGTCGGATAGTTTTTCTTCATTCCTTCTATCGGATGTTCCTATTTCTGGCCATAAGAATTTTGGCAGCAAGATGCTCATG
>JBDTOW010000149.1:0-7836 GCA_039933075.1 Verrucomicrobiota bacterium
GAACGCGCCACGATCGGGCGCGCTCAACAGCAGACGGAGCTGAACGATGAAAACAGGATTCCAGCGACTTAGTGATTGGCCGGCGTCCGCGATCAAAGCTGGCAGCGTGGCATTGGTGGCGCTGGTCGGACTGGTTGATTATCTGACCGGCGTGGATGTGTCGGTAACGCTGTTTTATTTGGTCCCCATTTCGCTGGGCACCTGGTTTGCTGGACGGAGCACGGGTCTGTTACTCGCGGGCGCGAGTGCGCTGGTGTGGTTGGTGGCGGATGTTCTGTGCCGGGCGGTGGTCGGCCATCCGTTCGTGCCAATTTGGAATTCAGTCACGCTGAGTTTGGGATTCAGCGTGGTCGCCTTTCTCCTCGGAGCGCTCAAAGACCGGAACGAAGATCTGGAGCAGACAGTTCTGGAACGCACCCGGAAGCTGCGCGACGAAATCGCCGAACGCGTCCGCGCCGAACGGGAGCTCAAGGAAACCAATGTTGCGTTGACCACCGCGCGCGAGGATTCGCAACGCTCCTTCGCCGATCTGCAAGAGGCGCACTCGGAACTCCAGCGGACTCAATTCCGGCTCATCGAGTCGGCGAAGTTGGAATCCGTGGGCCGTATGGCCGCCGGCGTGGCGCACGAGGTCAAGAACCCGCTCATGACGTTAAGCCTGGGAGCGGATTATTTCTTGAACCGACATACCGAAAATCCGGCTGAAGCTGTGCTCGTGCAGGACATGAAGGAGGCGATCCACCGCGCCAGCAATATCATCAACATTCTCCTCGATTATTCGCGCCCGCGGCCCTTGCAGCTTACCAGTCAAGAAATCAACCGCGTCATCGAAGACTCTCTGACCCTGGTACGGCATCAGTTGAACAAGGGACGAGTGACGGTGGTGTCTGAGCTGCGCACCGATCTGCCGCCGTTGATACTGGATCGGACGCGGATTGAGCATGGTCTCGTGAACCTCTTTCTGAACGCGCTCAACGCGATGCCGGAAGGCGGCACGCTCACTGTGCGAACCTCACTGACGACACCGGCCGGTAACGGCAGCAACTCCCCTCGTTGTGTTATCGTTGAGGTCGAAGACACGGGATGCGGTATCGCGCCGGAGAATCTCAGCAAAATCTTCGAGCCGTTCTTCACGACGAAACAACCCGGCCAGGGAACGGGGTTGGGTCTGGCGATCGTTCGCAAGATCATGGACATCCACGGCGGCACAATCAGCTTCCACAACCGCCCGGAAGGCGGCGTGAGGGCCACTTTAAAATTCAACATTGAACCGAAAGAATCATTATGAATACGACCAAACGAATCCTCGTGGTGGACGACGAGCCAGGCGTCACCCGAAGCCTGAAGCTCAACCTGGAAGCCGGTGGCGGCTACGAAGTGACCATCGAGAACCATGCCAATCAAGCGCTCACTACCGCGCGGCACATCCGGCCCGACTTGATCCTCCTCGACGTGATGATGTCGGAAACGGACGGCGGAGAGGTCGCTGCGCGCATGGAAGCCGACCCCTTGCTGCGCGGCACGCCGATCATCTTCCTGACGGCGATTGTTTCCAACGAGGAAACGGGAGGCCATGAAATGCTGAAGGGCGATCATGCCTTCATCGCCAAGCCGGTGGACCTCGGCGAACTCAAGAGATCCATCCAGGACCATATCCTGAGTTGAAATCGGTATAAGTGCACGTGCGGTCATTCCACCGTCCTTGCACCCGAGAGTTTACCTCAGACGGAGAAACCAGACGAAGTCCTCTTCTTGGAAGAATTTCATGAATTGCCTTGAGGGTTTCCTGGCCAGCATTAGCACGAATAATGGATTTAGCGAATACTTCCCTTCAAACAATGTTCACGAACATTCGCAATTTCAGACAGGCTCCTGCTCCTGAGTCGGGTGCAGGCCGAATTGAATTAGTTTCGCGCGCATAGTGATGCGGCTGATGCCGAGCCAGCGGGCGGCCTTCGCCTGATTGCCCTGGGCCTGCTCGATGGCACGGGTGAAGAGTTCGCGTTCGGCCGTTTCGATCATGCGAGCGTGGGCGTCGGTAATCTCGTCGCGGCGCGCGGCGGCCAGCAGTTCGTCAATGTATTCGCCGAAGGCGTGCGCGGAAGAAGCCACGGCATCGCTGCGTTTGTTCAGTGCGGCGCGGACATGATCGAGGTTGATGGTGTAGCCTTGCGCGGCGAGCAAGGCCCGGCGCATCACGTTCTCCAATTCGCGCACGTTCCCGGGCCAGGATTGCGCCCGGAGAAACTCGACGGCTTCGGGGTGGATCGAGGGGCTGGCATTTCCGAGTTCAGCGCCATACTTGCCGAGGAAATAGCGGATGAGGTCGGGGATGTCCTCACGCCGATCCCGCAGCGAGGGCAGCCTGATTACCACCACATTCATCCGGTAGTAAAGGTCCTCGCGGAATTGCTTTTCGCGGATGGCGGTTTCGAGATCGCGATGCGTCGCGCAGATGACGCGCACGTCCACCGGAATCGTTTCCTTGCCGCCGACCCGTTGCAGCGTTCGGCCTTGCAGCACGCGCAGGAGTTTCACCTGCGTGCCGAGGGTCATGTCGCCGATTTCATCGAGAAAAATCGTTCCGTGATCGGCTTGCTCGAATCGGCCGATGCGCCGCGCGTCCGCGCCCGTGAACGCGCCCTTCTCGTGGCCGAACAGTTCGCTTTCGAGCAGCGTTTCGGGAATAGCCGCGCAGTTGATGGCGATGAACGCCGCGTTGGCTCGGTCGCTGTGCTGATACAGGGCGCGGGCGATGAGTTCCTTGCCCGTGCCGGTTTCGCCGCGGATGAGGACGTTGACGGGTTTGGAGGCGACGCGGCCAATTTCCTTGTAGATGCTTTGCATGGCCGCGCCCTGGCCCACGAGCGCGTCGCGGCCCGTGCTGGATTCACCCAGGGCCACCGGTTCGGACATGCGGCGATTGCTGTCGGCAGCCTTGCCTACCAGATCGATCATCTGGGCGATGTCGAACGGCTTAAGCACATAATCGTAAGCGCCGAATTTCATCGCCTCGATGGCGGTGTCCGTCGTGCCGAACGCGGTGACGAGGATGATGGGCAGCCGGGGCTGGGCGGTGTGCAGTTGACGGACGAGTTCCAGACCGTTCAGGCCGGGCAGCTTCAAATCGGTGATGACGAGATGGAACGAGTCTTTGACGGCGCGCGCAAGGCCGTCATCGCCGCGCCGCTCGACGGCGACGCGATAGCCTTCCTCCGCCAGCACCCGTTGCAGCGTGTCGGTGATGCCGGGATCGTCTTCGATGAGCAGGATGTTGCCTGATTCAGTCGGCACGCTTGCCAGCTTGACTTGCCGCAACCGGCAAGACAATGCCGAAGGTTGTGCCGCGACCCGGCGCTGTTTGATATTCCAGCAGCCCGCCGTGGCCCTGCACAATGCGTGCCGCGATGGACAGGCCAAGTCCCGTCCCGGTGTCTTTGGTGGTGAAGAACGGATCGAAGAGCCGCTTTTGGACTTCGGGCGAAATGCCTTTGCCATTGTCCTCCACTTCGAGGATGACGACGCTTGCTTCGATTTGGTTGAGTCGTTTCCGATCGGCCCGCGCGCGCAGCTTGATCACGCCATTCCGGTCGATGGCTTCGGCGGCGTTGCGGACGAGATTTATCAACACTTGCTCGAGCTGATCGGCGTCGGCAGTGATCGGCAGCGGCGGCGTCTCGGCGAGGACGATCTGGATATTGTCCTGGGCCAGTTGCGGCGCGAGGAGAGCATGAACCCCCCGCAACGGAGCGTCGGCGGTGAGGAGGGCAAGCTTGGAATCGCCGGGGCGGGCGAAGAGCAGGAAGTCATTCACGATGCGCTCGAGGCGGAGGATTTCGCGGTTGATGATTTTGCCGTCGGCCTCGTCCTGAGAGCCAGGCTGAAGTTTTTTCTGCTGGATAAAGAGGGCGGCCTTGATGGCGGTGAGCGGATTTCGGATTTCATGCGCGACACCGGCCGCGAGCACGCCGAGCGAGGTGAGTTTTTCCTGACGTTCGCGCAGAGACTCGCTTTCCACCAGCTTCAGGCGCAGCGGCACAATCATGTCGCGATAAACGACGATGCCCAGCGCCAGCGCAAACGCGAAAAGCAGCCCGAGCGAAACCAGCACGAGGACGCGCAATTCGCTGATGGTATGATTTGCCCTGGCCAGCACCTGGTTTCTGGACGCGAAATGCGCCCGGCTGAGGCTCTGCCCGAGATCGAACAACCGCTGCGATTCCTTCCTCAAGGCGGTGTATTCATCCATCGTGGCGCTGGTGTCACCGAGGGCCTCGAATCTAGCGAGTAATACAGTGGCGACTCGAAGATAGTCGTCATAGGCCGTGTCAATCTGCTGCATGATCGTTTTTTCCTGCCCGGTGTTCAGTTTGGGTTTTTGCGCATCAATCCAGTGGTCGAGTTCCTCACTGGCTTTGGTGAACACTTTGACATCCAGAGGCGTATGCGACTGGCCATAATGATAGAGCGATTCGTTCAACTGGCGCAGAAAACCCACGAACTGGTCAGCGATGCGAAAGCTTTCCGAATCCACCTGGCGCAATTGCGCGCGCAATTCTCGCGCCTGCCACTGAGAATTCACCGTCAGGAAGGCGATGCCCATTCCCATGAGCACGATGGTGGCGATGAGGCCCAACAATCTTCGTTGAACGAGATTTTGCATAATCATGTGGTTAGCAACTATTCCGCGGAGCTTACTGGCTAGCCACAATGTCGGCCGCTCCGTTCATTTAACCAGCAAACTCACCGGAAACAAGCGCACGCAAGAAGCGTGCAAACCGTGGCACGCCTGACGCTAAGAGGAGATGGGTGCGCGACGGTGAACTGGATGGAAAGCGGCGATAGGAATTCGCCAGTTCCACTCGCACTCCAGGAACGATGAGCTCGAAAATAACCGCCAAAAAAGCAAGCGTCCGCGCGTCGCAAAAATCAATTCTTCTCGTGGATGACGACCCCTCGGTGCGTGAGATGATTGGACGGGTGCTCGCCGCCGAAGGGTATCTCGTCTTGACCGCATCGAACGGCGCGGAGGCGTTGGGAGTCGCGGCATCCAACCGAATTGACCTGGTATTGCTCGATCTGAACATGCCGGTGAAAGGCGGTTGGGACACGTTCGCGGAGCTCACCTCGAAGGACCCGCTGCTCGCGGTGGTCATCATCACGGCCAAGCCCAATCAGCTTTTCACTTCGCTGGGCGCGGGTGTGGGTGCGCTGCTGGAAAAGCCGCTCGATTTCCCGATCTTGCTCAGGACCGTGAGCGCTTTGCTGGCCGAATCCGCCCAACTGCGATTGGCTCGGCTGACCGGACACAGCGTGGACTTCCACTATCTGCCGTCCAGAGGGAAGGAGCATCGAGGATGAATCTGCCGGACAGTTAAGGTGTCTTCTTCCAATCGATAAGCGATCTGCTGGCATCACTTAGCTCTTGGGGAAGACAGAGGGCGCCATCAAGGTGGCAATTTATCGAGTGCGCAAACGATACGGCGAATTTTTGAAGGAGGAGGTTTCTCAAACGGTTGCCAAAGTTGATGAGATCCAGGAGGAACTGCGATACCTGCGCCGCATTTTCAGCAGCTAAAAATGCCACCCGCTCTTGCGACTTGTCCTGCCTGTGGAGGCAAACTGTCCAAAGATGAACTCGACGGACTTTGTCCCAATTGCGTGTTTACGGACTCTTTTAAGCGATTAGAGGACAGCCCCATGTCCTTGCTGCCGCTACCAACCCCGGCTACGGACCTCTACACGGCTACGCGCCAGGCACGAAACTCGGAGATTATGAATTGATTGAAGAAATCGCCCGCGGCGGCATGGGCATTGTCTTTCGCGCGCGGCAAGTGAGCCTGGACCGGATCGTCGCAATAAAACTGCTCCTGGCTGGACCGTACACGAGTCCGGAGTTTGTGCAGCGCTTTCATGCCGAGGCCCTCGCCGCGGCCAGCCTGCAGCATCCAAACCTGGTGAGTTGCCTTGGAGTTCATTTCGCCCTCACCAAAGACGATTCGCTATGGTTTGTCTGGCGCTCTCTCCAGTCATCTTCGCTGCCGAGCCGTCCAAACCCACCTCAACGCACCTGATTGACCACAGTCGCGCCCAGACCAATGCGCCACCAATTTATCGTGTGTCAGTTGCTTGCGATCTCAAGCCACGCCAGCCGGAAGTGCCGAATTTGATGGGGATGTGCTCATTCGATTGTGCCCGCCAGCCTGCAAAAGCCCTGCACGTGGACGCCAGCTCAAAATAAACGACGCTGCCTTCCGGACAGGTTAAAGAATTGTCAATTGGGGCCAAGCCTGCGTTCATTGACGCAATGCTGTTCATCCGCCCTCCGAAATACACATGAAAACACTTCCGGTAGTTTTGCTTGGTGTCCTGATCTGGCTCAAAGCTCAGGCAGCTCTGGGAGACATTGTTTTGTTTAACGGCACATCCTCCGCTGGCAAGAGTTCCCTCGCGGAGGCCACCGTATTGGAGTCTAGGACCAAATTTGAAGTGATGAGTCGCGATGGCTACTGGCCACCCTATCAGGAGGAACTTCGCGCCGCCCAATTGAAGGGAGAGAAGTTGGATCTGTATCCGCTCGCGCTCTACCGCTACGCGAAAGAAGAGTCAGAACTCGGCAAGAATATCATCCTAGACACGGTCGAGTTTGACCAGGATTATGATAAGTTTTGTGCGGTTCTGGATTGTGCCAAGGTGACGAAGGTTATCATTTATTGCCCGCTCCAAGGCCTTCTCAAACGAATTGAGAAGCGAAACAACGCGGGTGTTCCCTCCAATCGGAGACCCGTGCTCTTGCCATTTCGACAATTCCTGGAAATGTACAAACCGCAATCCTCGACCAAGGAACTCGTTGTGGACAAGACGACTACCAGTGTCATGCGGGTCGCTCTCGTGGAAGCTGGGAAGAAAGCCGAAAATTCGAAACAATATGAAGCGCTTTACCAGGAGTACGTGAAGGCATTCAGAATAGACACGGACCAGCCGGTCATCATCGTCCCCAAAGGGAAATACGACCTTGTGCTCAATACCCGGGCGAACACTAAAAAGGAGAATGTGCGATTGCTGGAGGTTTACATGCAGACCAGACGGTGACTCACCTACTTCAAAGCGAAGATTAGCATCGACCCATCGAAGAAGCCAAAGACCATTGATTACGAAATGACCGAGAGAGTCACCAAGGGCAACAAGCAGCCAGGATCGCTTCACCGACACTTACGTGAAAGGCAATGGTGTTTGGCAGTGTGTTGCCTCTCACAATTCCGGGATAAAATGATTCCATGCGGGTGCGCAGCCATGAGGCCCAACCAAGCTGCTGCAGGCAGCGGCGGGATTGCACTGCAGTCCCAAATCGAACACCCTTGGCCCGGCGTGCCTGAGCAAGGTCGTTAGGCGTTTCCTCGCGCCCCGTATGAACGGACAATTTACAATCTCTTCACAAATTCCTGAAAACCTACGCTGCCAGCCGCCTGACATTTGAAGCCATGAAACAATTTCGACACATCATCACCATTGTTTGCATCATCGCCGCTTTCATGGCTAACGCAGGCGAACAACTCACCGACAAAGCCAAAGGCCCTGCAAATCAACCAACCGCTGTAGAACTGCAACGTCTCCAAGGAACATGGGAGGGAGTCCTAGCGGGCGATAAGTCGGACGACAAATACACCATCACGATCACCGGCAATTCATTCCACTTTCATCGGGACTCGAAATTTTGGTTTGCGACGGCAATTACACTGCCGGCAGGTACAGATCCAAAGCAACTTCACGCTACCATCAAAGATTGTGCTCCAGGACAGGAAAGTAGCGTCGGCAACGTAGTCGTCGCCATCTACA
>JBDTOW010000150.1:0-7831 GCA_039933075.1 Verrucomicrobiota bacterium
GGTCCGCTCGCTCAACCGCGACATGCCTTACGACCAGTTCATCGTGGAACAGATCGCCGGAGATTTGCTGGATGCACCGGACCGGCTCGATCAATTGCCGGCGCTCGGATTCTTTGCTCTGGGACCGGTCTATTACGGGGACGCCAAGATGTTTGATCAGTTGGACGATCGGGTCGACACGCTGACCCGCGGTTTCCTTGGACTAACCGTTGCTTGCGCCCGTTGTCATGATCACAAGTACGATCCGATCGCGCAGAAAGATTACTATGCGCTGGCCGGCGTCTTCGCCAGCAGCGAATATGTCGAAGCCCCGCTCGCTCCGCCGGAGGTGGTGGACGCTTACAAGCGCGCGCAGGCCGCTATCGATGCGAAAAACAAGCAGATCGACAGTCTGCTTGACCGGGAGGCGACGAAACTAAGCGAAACCCTGAGAGCGGATGTCCCGCGCTATATGGTCGCGGCCTGGAAGCTTCTGAACCAACGAAAGAGCGAACCCAAAACCGCGACCGACCAAGCCGCTAAAGAACTCAACTTGCACAGCTTCGCCTTGGAAAGATGGGTGAACTATCTCAGCCCCCAACCCACGAACCAACGGCCGCATCTGGCGCTTTGGTTTCAAACCGTGGAAAAGCAGGATGCGAAAGCAGATTTGTCCACCAACGAACCCGCAGCCGCGGAAATGGGGAAGGTCGCTGAAGGCTTCCAAAAACTTGTTTTGTCCACGATCAAGTTGCGGGAGGCGCTCGACGCTCAATACGCTGCGTCTTTGGCGAACGCCGTCGAAAAAGAGAAGGAAAAGCTGCTCAAGCCGTCGCTGGAAAAGTCGCAAGCGGCGCTGCTCGACGAGGTCATCGGCAAGGATGGTTTGTCGACCGTGTCGAAAAAGCAGATCGAAAACCTGCTGGCTTCGGATTTAAAGTCGCAGTTGGCGGAACAGCGAACGGGACTAGAACGATTGAAGAAAGATGCGCCGCAAAAATTCCCTTTTGCCCATTCGCTCAAAGAGGGTTCGAAGACACGCGATTTGCCCGTGCTGGCCCGCGGGAACCAGGAATCCCCGGGTGAAGAAACGCCGCGTCGTTTCCTGGCCATTTTATCGGGCGAAAATGCGCCGCCGTTCAAAGACGGAAGCGGCCGTTTGGAACTGGCCCGCGCAATCGCCAACAAAAACAATCCATTGACCGCCCGCGTGATGGTCAACCGAATCTGGCAGCATCACTTTGGGCAAGGGCTGGTCCGGACACCGAGCAACTTTGGGCTTTTGGGCGAGCCCCCGACGCATCCTGAATTGCTGGATTACCTGGCTGCTCAGTTTATGGAGCAAGGCTGGTCGATGAAATCCCTTCATCGGCTGATCATGCTTTCGGCCAGTTATCAGATGAGCGACAAGTTCGACGCGCACTGCAACGAATTGGATCCTGAAAACAAATATGTTTGGCGAATGAACCGGCGGCGCCTCGAGGTCGAAGCTTGGCGCGATGCCATGCTCGCCGTAGCGGGGAATCTGGACCGAACGATCGGTGGCCCTTCGACGCAACTGGCTTCAGCGGATAATCGACGCCGTACATTTTACGCCACGATCAGCCGTCATGATTTGGATTCCCTGCTTCGCCTGTTTGATTTCCCGGATCCCAACGTCACGAGCGATCAACGGACCGTTACAACTGTGCCACTGCAGCAACTGTTCGTCCTGAACAGCGAGTTCCTGATCCGCCAGGCCAAAGCGCTGGCCTGTCGATTGAATGGGGCATCAGACGAAGCAGATGCCAGTCGCATCCGCCACGCTTTCGTGTTGGTCTATGGGCGCCCCCCAACGCCTGACGAGTTGCAACTTGGACTTGAATTTGTGGCGGATGCAAAGGGCGGCAATGAGCCCGTAAATGTCGGAGGCGAAACTGACAATGTTTCACCTCACACAACGGCTGGCGCTTTATCGAAATGGGAGCAATATGCCCAGGTCTTGTTGAGCGCGAACGAATTTATGTATGTGGATTGAAGTGCCGCCTCATAACCAACGATTGACCAAAAAAAGATGGTGAACTAGCTTATCTACAATGAACGTCCCCCACCGCAACCTGCCTGGTTCGCGGCAAACATTTCTCTCCCGCCGCGAAATGCTCTGCCGGATCGGAGGAGGTTTTGGCGCGCTCGCGCTGGCCAACGTTTTGTCGGATGCCGGGCTTTTGCCGCAGGCGCTGGCGGAACCAGCCGCCGTGCCTTCTACCTCGACTGGCCCGAACACGCTCGATTCGAAACCCCCTCATTTTTCCGCCCGAGCGAAACGAGTCATTTTCCTTTTCATGAACGGTGGCCCATCGCACGTGGACACGTTCGACCCGAAACCGGCGCTGGCCAAATATGCGGGACAAACTCCGGATGCCATTCAGAAGGACAGCGGCAGGAAGAAACGAGGCGGATTGATGCCGTCGCCGTTTACGTCAAAACCTTATGGCGAGAGCGGCATAGAAATCACGGAGCTGTATCCGGAGGTCGCCAGGTGTATCGACGAGATCTGTGTGATCCGGTCGATGCACACGGACAATCCCAATCACGAGCCCGCCCTGCTGATGATGAACTCGGGCAACATGCAGCCAATTCGACCGAGCCTGGGTTCCTGGATTACCTATGGTTTGGGAACGGAAAACCAGAACCTGCCTGGTTTTGTGGCCCTTTGCCCGGGAAAGCCCGTGGTCGGCCCGCAGTTGTGGAGCAACAGTTTTTTGCCGGGAATTTATCAAGGCACTCACATCAACAACAAGGAGATCGACCCGAAGAAAATAATTCATGATTTAAACAATCTCTACATGGCTCGCTCGGATCAACGCAGCCAGCTCGATCTGCTGCAGAAGATGAACCGGCTCCATCTGGAGCAACGCGAACAGGATCCGCAGTTGGAAGCGCGCATTTCGTCACTCGAGCTGGCCTTTCGCATGCAGTTCGAAGCCCAGGATGCGTTCGACATCAGCAAGGAGTCAGACATCACGCGCAAACTTTATGGCGAAGGAGAATTTGCCAATGCCTGTCTCATCGCGCGGCGGCTCGCCGAGCGCGGCGTGCGTATGACTCAAATTTACTACGGCGATGGTCAGCCATGGGACGACCACTCGGACATCAATAATCACCGGAACCACGCCAGCAAGAGCGACCGGCCGATTGCCGCGCTGCTACAAGATCTTAAATCGCGCGGTTTGCTCGACGACACACTGGTCATCTGGGGCGGCGAGTTCGGACGCACCCCGACCTCCGAGGGGGCCAAAGGGCGCGACCACCACAGCCTTGGCTTCACCACTTGGCTGGCTGGGGGCGGAGTGAAAGGCGGCATGGTGTACGGTGCCACCGATGAGTTCGGCTTCAAGGCGATCGAGAACCGAGTCCACGTCCACGATTTGCACGCCACCATCCTGCACCTGATGGGATTGAATCACGAGCGGCTCACGTACCGCTACAGCGGCCGCGATTTCCGGTTGACCGATGTGCATGGCGAAGTGGTCAAGGGGATCCTGGCCTGATACTCAGCAGACTGCTCTTCTGCTTTTTGGTTTCGTGTGTTAGAACCCTCGGCCGATGCCAGTGCCGAAACATCCCAAGACCAAGGTGTTTGTCAGGCAGGATTAGCCGCTTGGAATGCTTTTTCTAAATTGGAACACCGGCTCGCAACTTTCGCCCATGACGAATCGAACTGAGATGCCTTTGGCTAAAAACATTGTCGCCAGGTTGGGCGAAATTGTGGGGCCTGAAAATATCCTAACCGTACCTGAGGATCTTATTCCTTACTCGTTCGATGGGACCGCGGCCATGCACGAGATGCCTGGTTGCATTGCTTTCGCACGGACCACCGATGAAGTGGCGGCAATTCTCAAACTGGCGAACGAAACCAAAACCGCGATCGTCACGCGTGGTTCGGGCACCGGTCTCAGCGGCGGCAGCGTGCCGAGCCCAAACTGCGTTGTCCTCTGCACGGTGAAGATGGACAAAATTCTCGAACTCGACCGCGCCAACCTGACGATGCTGGTGGAACCGGGCGTGATCACTCTCGCCGTGGCGGACAAAGCGGCGCAGGCCGGTTTGTTTTATCCGCCCGATCCTGGGTCGATGAAAATCTCCACGATCGGCGGCAACGTCGCGGAGAATTCTGGTGGCTTGCGCGGCCTCAAATACGGGGTCACGCGCAACTACGTGATGGGAATGGAAGTTGTATTGCCGACGGGCGAAGTGATGTGGTTGGGAAACAAATGTGTGAAAGATGTGGCCGGTTATTCGCTCAAGGATGTCTTCGTTGGCTCGGAGGGAACGCTCGGGGTCATCACGAAAGTGTTGCTCCGATTGATTCCGAGGCCCGCGTCCAAAAAGACCATGATCGCAACCTTCTCCCAGATGGATCATGCTGCGGAAGCGGTGTCCGCCATCATCGCCGCGCAGATTATCCCCTGTACTCTTGAGTTTCTTGACCGGATGACCATTCATTGCGTCGAAGACTACGCGAAAATTGGGCTGCCGCTGGATTGCGAGGCGCTGCTTCTGATGGAGACGGACGGCCATCCCGCGGTGGTCGCTGAGGAAGCGGCGCAGATGGAAAAAATCTGTCGCGAAAAAGGATGCATGGAACTGCGGACGGCCAAAAATGACGCCGAAGCTGCGAACCTTGCCAGCGCTCGCCGCTCGGCATTTTCGGCTTTGGCCCGTGTGTCGCCGACAACGATTCTCGAGGACGCAACAGTGCCGCGGAGCGAACTCGCGAAGATGATTCGTTTCGTCGAGGCAATCGCCAGGAAATACAAGCTAAAGATCGGCACCTTCGGACACATGGGCGATGGAAATCTGCACCCGACTTTTCTAACCGACGAACGGGACAAGGAGGAAATGCACCGCGTCGAAGAAGCCTTCAAAGAAATTTTTGACGAGGCCATCCGCCTGGGCGGCACCATAACAGGGGAGCATGGCGTCGGCCTCGCCAAGAAATCATTCCTGCCGAAATTTGCCGGCGACGCTCAGATGCGCGTGATGCGAGAGCTTCGCCGCGCGCTCGATCCTCGCGGAATTCTTAATCCGGGAAAGATGTTTGATTAATTCTTGCGAGTCACCCGCAGAAAATCCTCAGCGGCGGCTTGAGAAAAGCGGGGTGGAAACAGGCGTTAACTTTCTTTCTTCATCGGCCAGTTGGATGCCGCCAACGCTTTGTAGCCGCCAATGAGCGAGTGGACATTGCGGTATCCCATCCTTTGCGCCGCGTCCGCGGTAAGGGCTGAACGATAGCCGCCGCCGCAATACATGATGATCTCAGTGTCCGGATCGGGATAGATCTTCTCCAGATCTCGCTCCAAAATTCCTTTGCCCAGATGGACCGCTTGCGCCGCGTGGCCAGTCTGCCATTCGTGATCTTCCCGCACATCGATCAAAACAGCCTTTGGATTGTTCGCCAGACGTGTTCGCGCCTGGTCAAGGGTGACCTCCTTCACTCGCGAACGGGCTTCGTTGACCAATTTCAGAAAGACAGGTGAATGTACCATGTCCAAACCATAAATCGCTGTCGTTGCTGGTCAATCGAATTTCCAGTTGATTCGCATCCGGCGGATCGCCTAACTCGTGCGGTGCTTTCTTTCAAGTCCAACGCGGCAATCTCAGCCAGCCTCGTGCTCGCCATTTTCTTGTGGGGTGGAACCAATATCGGCGTAAAATATATGGTCGGCTTCTGGCCGCCGATCTGGACCGGATGCAGCCGATTTTTGTGCGCGAGTTTATTGCTCCTCGGGATGCTGCGCTGGACGGATTGGCTTGGGACGCCGACTCATGTCTCGAAGGAATTAAAGCGGTCTCTATGGTGGCGCGGCGGCCTGAGCCTTGCTGTTTACATCGTGGCGTTCAACTGGGCGCTCCGCTTTACTTCGGCTTCCCACATGGCGCTTTACCTGGGCGCTTCCCCGGTCTGGGCGCTCCTTTGGGAGGGACGGCCCGAACGAAACTGGCGATCCATGCAACGCTACGGAGCCGCCGTCATTGCGCTTACTGGAGTCTTCGTTCTTTTCTGGCCAGCTTTGAAAGGCGGAAGAAATCTTTGGCTGGGTGAACTACTCGCTTTGGCTGCCAGCATTCTTTGGACGAACTATGGCCGCCAATGCCGCATTTTTGGTGCTCAAATGTCGGGAGTTGAGATCACCGCGCAGACGATGTGGCGGGCGGCGGTCTTGCTCTTTCCCCTCGTGTTGGCCGAGGTAAGCTCGCAGGGACTGGTCTGGCGAACCGACCTCGTCCTGATTCAGATTTACTGCACGATGGCCGGCGGTGTGGTGGCATTTGTACTTTGGAACAACGCATTGCGTCACTGGCCAACCAGTCAGGTTTTTCTGTTCAACAACCTGATTCCATTAAGCACAATGGCATGGGCGAATCTCTGTTTGAACGAACCGGTCACGCGTACATTTGGCGTTGCGATGCTCCTGATCGTGAGCGCGGTAATCCTCGGACGGACCAACTGGCAAATACTCTTACGCTATCGGTGGATGCCGCCGGAGTAGGCCGCCCGCGAACGAAACATTGGCAACGACGGATAGCCGGGATTACATTCGCGGATAGTAGAGTTTATGGACATCAAGAATCTCAACGAAGTCTCCGCGTTCATCACGAAGGATGGATCAGAAATCCGGGAATTGCTGGCGCACCGGAACTCGGTCATTCGCAACCAAAGTCTCGCCGAGGCCCACGTCGCGGTGGGCGGCAGCACGCAGGAACATTATCATTCGCGGACGGAGGAGATTTATTTCATCACTGCGGGAAAAGGGCGAATGCGAGTTGAAAACGATGTCGTCGAAGTTAAGGTTGGCGATGCGATTGCGATTCCACCGGGAAAGAAACACAAGCTTTGGAACACCGGAAACGAAACGCTGAAGTTGCTCTGCTGCTGTGCGCCGGCATACGAGCACAGCGATACGATTATCACGGAAGTTCATGGATAATCCAAAACAAATCCGTCTCTTCATCAAACCGTCCTGCGGTTGGTGCCATGAAGCCATGGAATGGCTCGACGAGCGTGGCATCCCGTACGAAACTCTTGACGTCACCGCAGACCGAGCAGCCGCGAGAGAGATGTTAGAGCTCTCGGGCCAAACCCTCGCGCCGACGATCGATGTGGACGGCGAAATTCTCGCGGACTTTGACCCGGATCAATTGCAGGCGTTCTGGAAAAAACTGAATCTGCAAATTGAATGAGCGATCCCGAGAGGTAATTCTTTTCTTCCGGCTCTCGCGGGCCTATTCTTGATCTTAAGCAGTAATTACTGCGGTTCGCGCTGACACCAACATTAAGATTAAGATAGGGACCGACAGGTTAGAAATGAAGAACGCTGAAGCCAGAATGGAACCGCGACCGCGCCTGCCCGAGTGGCTGCGCATCAAGCTGCCGACCTCGGACAGGTTTGCGCACACGCGCAATCTGCTGCAGGACTTGCGGCTTCACACGGTGTGCGAGAGCGCCAAATGCCCGAACCACTGGGAATGCTGGAGCAAAGGAACGGCGACATTTATGATCGCGGGCGATCGCTGCACCCGCGCCTGCGGGTTCTGCGCGGTGACCACGGCCAAGCCGTTTGCCCTCGAGCCCGATGAACCCGGGCGAGTAGCCGAAGCGACTCGCCGGTTAAAACTCAAGCACGTCGTTATCACCGCGGTAGCGCGCGACGACCTGCCGGATGGAGGCGCCGCCCATTTCCGCACGACGATCGAAGCCGTGCGCGGCGCCAACCCCGGCATCCTCATCGAGGTGCTCACGCCGGATTTCAATGATCGGGACGGCGCCATCGACATCGTCTTGTCCGCCAATCCGGACATTTTCAATCAC
>JBDTOW010000151.1:0-7792 GCA_039933075.1 Verrucomicrobiota bacterium
GCTCTGGCAATGGTTGGTGATGGCGTGCGTGGGAACCGCCGTCACCCCGCTTTTCTTTCGTCTGTTCGACCGCATCTATCGTTCTCTCAACTACCCGCAGTTTTCGGAGACGAGCTTTCGCCAGGACCGGCAAATCAAGCGCGGGCGGATCTAGATAATGTTGATTTTCGACCAACTTAAAAAAAGCGACCGCAAGCTTCGGCTTGTGGCAATCGCTATCCTGACTGGCCTGACCACGTTGCTCGTCGGTCTGTATTTCGTCCAGGTGATTTCATCCAAACGATACGTGAAGGATCTGAACAATCAATCCTTCCGGACTGTTCGCGTGCCGTCCATTCGCGGACAGATCCTCGATCGGAACCGTCTTCCGCTGGCCGGGAATCGCGCGTTGTTCAATATCAATCTATACCTTGAGGAGTTGCGCGAAGCGTTCAAGGAGGAGTACAAACTGCGGAAGGCCAGCCGCAAGTTGGACCGAAGCGAAATGACTGAATTGGGTCTGACGACCCGCTTCAACGTGATCAGCAACCTGGTTCAGAAATTAAGCCTGGTGATGCAACAACCGATCGCTTTCAGCGAAAATCAATTTCGCAAACATTACGAACATTGGACCTATGCTCCATTGCCGCTATTGACCAACCTGGCCCCCGAGCAAGTGGCCCGCTTTCAAGAGAACTCCAGCAAAACGCCGGCTCTCAATCTGGAAATTCAGCCGGTTCGCTATTACCCGTACAAGACGACGGCGGCTCACGTCCTTGGTTATCTCCAGCGTTCCGAAGGCGCCGACGATGATGAGGAAACCGTCCTTTTCAACTACCGGCTTCCGGACTACGAAGGAAAGGTCGGCATCGAAGCCGCGTTCGACAAAGAACTGCGCGGCAGCGCCGGCGTCAAATCGGTTCTCGTCAACAGCCTCGGCTATCGGCAGTCCGAAACGGTCATCACGCCCCCCGAACCGGGCAAGAATGTCATTCTGACGCTGGATCTACCGATTCAGCAAGCGACCGAACGTGCGTTGCGCTCCCGCAATCCAAATGAGCGCGGCGCCGCCATCGTGATGGACGCCCGCAACGGAGACGTTTTGGCGCTGGTGTCAAGCCCGGCACCAGACCCGAATCAGTTCACCCCGCGCATCTCGCCAGAGTACTGGCAGGAGCTGACCGATCCCCGGCAGTTGCCGTTAATCAACCGCGCGACCGGTGCAGCCTTTGCGCCCGGCTCGATCTTTAAGATTGTGGTGGCACTCGCAGGATTGGAAGCCGGAACGATCAATCCTTCCTTCACGATGACCAACCCTGGTTTCATTCGTGTCGGAAATCGAACCATTCACGATACCGCGCCTCCCGGTGAATACAATTTTCAACGCGCGTTTATTAAGTCCAGCAATGCGTACTTTATCCGCCATGGGCTGGACACTGGGGTGGAAAAGATCCTCAGCATGGGCCGACGCTTTCATCTCGGCGAAGCGGTCGATCTTCCGACGCTTCAAAATGTGCGCGGATTTTTCCCAACGCGAGAATGGATTCAGCGGCAGCGCGGCCGTGGCGATCCATGGACCGATGGTGACACGGCCAACCTGAGCATTGGCCAGGGCGCGATTGCGGTAACCCCCATGCAGATGGCGGTAATGACCGCCGCCGTGGCAAATGGCGGCAAGGTAGTCTGGCCGCGCATCGTCCAGCGAATCGAACCCCAGGAGCCGGCGGGCGATGAGGACACCGCCCTTGTGTTTCCGAACCGGGTGCGCAGTGAATTGGGAGTAAATCCAACGCACCTCGCGCTCATCCGCGAGGCCATGCGTGGCGACGTCGAGGACGAGGGCAGCGGCTGGCGCGCCGCGGTTCCGGGCATGCAGGTTTGTGGCAAGACGGGAACGGCCGAAGTGAAGCAAGGAGGAAAGCTGGTTGATAAAATAACTTGGTTTGTATCGTTTGCTCCGTACGAGAGCGCCCGTTATGTGGTTGTGGTGATGGTGCAGAGCGGCGCGTCGGGCGGCGGCACTTGTGCACCGATTGCCCAGCAGATTTATCGCGCGATTAAGGAACGCGAGGCGCAGCGCAACAACACAAAGCCGGATCGTTTGGCGTCCGCGAACTGAATTGGACATCATGTTTGATCCCAAACTCAACGAACGTCCCGCCCGAATCGAATGGCCGCTCATACTGGCTTTGGTTGGTCTGATGGTGTTCGGCGGAGTGTCGATCTACAGCGCGACGATGGGGAACTGGGCTACTACATTGAAGCAGGTTCTCTGGTATGTGGTCGGGGTCGGAGCGGCCAGCCTTTTCTGCCTGATACCGTACCATAGTTTGGCGCGCTTCTCTCTGGTGGCGTATTGGACAACCATTCTCTTGCTTGTGGCGGTGTTGATTCACGGGATTGGCGCCTTCCGTTTCGGAGCCAGACGGTGGATCGATTTCGGTTTTTTTCAATTCCAGCCCTCGGAGTTTGCCAAGCTCGCGTTCATCTTTGTTCAAGCCCACTTTCTCAGCCGCCCACTCGACGAACTCCGTCTGCCACGCATCTTTGCGAAGGCCCTGGGCATGACGGTGCTGCCGTTCCTGCTCATTCTTAAGGAACCGGATCTTGGTTCGGCGTTGGTGTTGTTGCCGGTCGGCCTGGTAATGATGTTTGTGGGAGGGGTGCCGGTGAAATACCTGCTCCGGCTGGTTGGCGGCATGGGAATCCTGATCGCGTTGTTGCTGGTGGATATTCTCTTCGCGCCCCGCAACTGGCAGATCAAATTGGAAGATTACCAGCGACATCGCTTGCTGGTTCATTTCGGACGGGATTTTGCTCCGCGCGATGCAACGCCGGAACAGCGCAAACGCGCGCGCGAGCTTCAACAGCAAAAATCCTATCATGTGGAACAAGCCCTCATTTCTGTCGGTTCCGGAGGACTGACCGGCAAGGGCTGGCGACAAGGCACACAAAACGCCCTCGGTTACCTGCCGCGCGGCGTGGCCCACAACGATTTTATTTTCTCGGTGATTGCCGAGGAGAATGGATTCGTTGGCAGCATGGGCGTCCTTGCGCTTTATACGGTGGTCCTGTTCAGCGGAATCAAAATCGCCGGCCGGGCGCGCGATCGCCTTGGCAAACTCCTGGCTGTGGGAGTGGTTGTCCTGCTCTTCAGCCATGTTTTCATCAATATTGGCATGAACATTCGCTTAATGCCGGTGACGGGTATCCCACTGCCGCTGCTTAGTTACGGCGGATCCTCAGTGCTCTGCTCGTTAATCGCCGCTGGCATTTTGCAAAACGTCTATCTCTATCGACGATCTTATTAGTTATGAGTGAACGAAGCTTTTCCCGCCGCCGCCGAGGCGGCATGCGGTTCCGCCCCAGCGGCGGACTGCAACCCAGTTCCCAAAAATCTGACCGCGCTGCCATGGAAGCTCGCGCCGAAGTCGTCGGAGAAAAAAGCTCGACGGACTCGGTCTTTGGTCGATCACGCTATGAACACGAAATTCAGCGCTCGGAGAACCTCGCCGCTGGCCTCCCGCCGGATGCGCTAGCCGAGGCCGCGAAACCGCCCACCGATCCGGACCAGAGAAACCGCGAATATCGTGAACCGCATCGGGACATCCCCGCCGAGGTAAAAGAGGAGGCGGCTCCGGTCGCTTCTGCTGCGCCCAAACCGCAGCCCAAGGGATTGGTGGACGCGATTCGCGCCACCGCCCAAAGAGTCATAAAGAAAGTCCAGCGGCTGATTCGACCAGAGCGAACGATCAATAAAGAGATCGTCATCAACGCCGAGTCCCTGGAAACCCGTGTGGCCATCCTGGAGGACGGCAAACTCGAAGAGTTTAATATCGAACGAACGAATGACGACCGTTTGGTCGGCAGCGTTTTCAAAGGCAGGGTAAAAAACTTGGAGGACGGACTAAAAGCGGCGTTTGTCGATATCGGGTTCGAGAAGAATGCCTTTCTTCACTACTGGGATATCGTTCCCAGTAGTTTCGACAGCGGCGTTGAAATTGTCGAACGTGACAACAAAAGGCGCGATAAACCTCGGATCACTCAGCGCGACATTCCGCGACTTTATCCCGCGGGCAGCGAGATTATTTGCCAGGTTACCAAAGGACCGATCGGTACCAAAGGCCCGCGCGTGACCACGAACCTTTCCCTGCCCGGCCGTTACCTGGTGCTGCTGCCCAATTCGGACCAGTCGGGAATATCTCGGAAAATCGAAAACACTGAGGAACGGCAACGACTCAAAAAGATCCTCCGCAGCCTGACGATCCCCGACGGCATGGGCGTCGTCATGCGAACGGCTGGTGAAAGCAAGCAGGCGCGCTATTTTGTCCGCGACCTCGCGTTGTTACTCGAACAGTGGAAGGAGATCCAGGCGCGCATCACCAGACAACCTCCTGCCACCTGCGTATTTGAAGAGCCGGACCTGATCGGCCGAACGGTCCGGGACTTCCTGACCGAAGACGTCGAACGGATCGTTGTCGATTCGCAGCAGGCCGCCGAGCACGTTCGCGAAATGATCGGGAAAGTCTCGCGGCGTTCGGTTTCCAAGGTCAAACATTATACCGATTCACAGCCTGTATTCGATCGGTTCAACATCACGCGTCAACTGGAAAGCGCCTTCTCGCGCCAGGTCCATCTCAAGAGCGGAGGCTACATCGTCGTCGATGAAACCGAGGCGCTCGTTGCCATCGACGTGAATACCGGACGCCACAAAGGCGGCAAGGACCAGGAGTCCACCATCCTCAACGTGAATCTCGAAGCAGCCGAGGAAATCTGCCGCCAACTCCGTCTCCGCAACATGGGCGGCCTGATCGTGCTTGATTTTATCGACATGAAATCCCGTCGTGACCAGATGTCGGTCTATCAACGAATCAGGGACGGGCTTCGGCGGGACAAAGCGAAGACCCACATCCTGCCGATCTCACAGCTCGGCCTGATGGAGATGACTCGCCAGCGCCACACCGAGAGTGTCCATGCCTCGGTTTATGATGACTGCCCCTATTGCAAAGGGCGCGGCGTCGTGAAGAGCGCGCTTACAATGAGCGTCGAAATTCAGCGCAAACTGAGCGAAATCCTGAAGAAGCGCACGCGGGATGAATCCGACTTCCAATTGCGCATCGTCGTGCACCCGACCGTGCTCGATCGTTTGCGCACCGAAGACGAAAAGCTGTTGATCGAAATGGAAAAGCGATACTTCGGCAAACTCTCTTTTCGGGCGGACCCGGCCATGCATGCCGAGCAGTTCAAAATCGTCAACGTCGCCACCAACGAAGAACTCGCCAGCGTCGGCACATGACCCATTTCGAAGCGAATCCGAACCGTTTCACTGATATTTAAGATTGACCGGGCCGAATGTAGTGTTGGCCGGCGGCCGAAACGTCCAGCTCGCCGAGTTGCTCAATAGCGCGCCGTTGCAGGTCGCCGCGGGAGTTGTCGTGATGGTTGTGTTTGAGGTCGCCCACTTGTCGCCTCCTGAGGTTTCCTGGCTTACCAGGTAGTAGGCTGTGTTGGCTGGAAGCGTGATTGCGTTGGCCAAAGCAACGTAAGTGAACTGTCCCGCCGTGCCGCCGGCCATGCCGATGGATACGGCACCGCCGGGTACATCGGCGCCGTTACTGGCGTTGACCAATTTCACGGCGTGCGCGCCAACGTTGCCGGCGATAAAAATCCGTCCCAATGCGGTTACTAGGATTGGACTCGGGCCGACGGTGACTTTCATTCCCAGCCAGCCGTTGAAATCATTGCGCAAAGTGCCCTGACCGTAGCTGGTCACAAACGGCGTCGAGGTCCCCGCAGAGCTCACCGTCACACTAACGGTCGCCGAGGTATTGCTGGCGTTCAAATTGTCCGTTGCGGTGGCCATCAAGTTATAATTGCCGGCCAGGACATTGTTCCAAACAAAATTGTACGGGCTGGTGGCCGCGCTCGCCAGCAGGCTCGGTCCCGAAAAGAAATCCACCTTGCTGACCGAGCCGTCACTGTCGCTGGCAGTAGCCGTCAGCGTAATGTTGGCCGGAGCGGTGAAGGTCGAGTTGTTGGCCGGGCTGCTGAGACTGATTGTCGGCGGCATGTTGGGAGGCGGGCTGCTGCCGGTCGTGTAAAGCAGGTTCAGCGGACCGAACGACCTGTTGGCCGGCAACCTGAATGTCCAGCCGCCTGGCTTGCTTAGGATCGCCCCATTGCAGGTGGCCGCTGTCGTAGAAGTCACTTGCGTGTTGTCGGTCGCCCACCTATCTCCCCCCGAGGCCTCCAGGCTGATCACATAATATGATGTACCGGCGGCCAATATGAGGGGACTGCTTAGCACAGCATACTTGAACTGGCCCGCGGTCCCCCCCAACATATTTAGGGATGTTCCTCCACCGGGCACATCAGCGCCGTTGCTGGCAAAGACGACCTTCAAGCTGTGCGGGCTGTTGTTGCCGGTGTAAAACATTCTTCCGAGCGAGGTGACGGTGACCGGGCTCGCGCCAACCGTGATTCTCATGCCCAGCCACCCGTTGAAATCGTTGCGCAACGTGCCCTGCAGATAGCTTGTGACCAAGGGTGTCGGGGCGCTCGCCGTGTTGCTGACCATTACTGAAACCGTTGCGCTACCGGTTTGGCCTGTGGTGTCATACACGACAAGCCTGAGGTCATGCGAGCCGTTGGTGAGCTGCGTTGTATCCCAAAGATTGTGCGTCCCACCGAAGTGAAAGTGATCGTTCGAATTGATGTCTGTGTACGACAAGACTCCATCCACGTAGAACTCAGCCCTTACTGTCGCTACATCGTCATTGCCGTTTCCAAAAAACTCAGCCGTGGTACCCGAAACAACCTCTCCGCCAGACGGCCGCGTCAAAATCGCAATCGGCGGCGCGTCAGGCGACACAGTAATTGTGTAGGATTGAAGGGCATCAGGAGGAATCCCATTAGCGGCTTGCACTGTCACGTCAAAGCCCCCGGTTTGTGTCGGCGTCCAGGAAATCAAACCACTCGCCGCGTCAATCGTCATGCCCGCCGGGGCGTTGGCCAGAGAATAGGCCGGAGTCGGTGCTCCGATGGCATTGACGCCGTAGCTGTAAGCAGCACCAACGATCGCCGAAGTGAGCGGCGCAGAAGTTATGAGCGGAGCCGAGGAGCTATTGTCTTGCACCGTGACCGCAACGTTAACCGCTGGCAGGCCAGCCGAGGACACCGTAACTGTCGCGGTGTCATCGATCGTATCCGCATCAGTCGCTCCGCTAACAGTCACCCCCTGTGGGACAGAGAAGTTAGCCGGCGTAAAGGTTAAGCTGGCGCCAGTGGAAATGGAGATGTCTGGATCGCCGGAGCTGCGGACCACATTAACGGTCACGGTTGCGGTTGGAGGATCGGATAAACTGACGAAAGACGTCCCGCTGCCACCTTCATTGATGTTCAGCACTGAAGTTGAGAGCAGCAGTCCGCCATCATTATCGACAGCATTGACGCTGACGAATTGCGATGTCAAACCGAGCGAGGAGACTGTGAATGTCGCGGAGTCGTTGATGGTATCCGCGTCCTCTGCAGCGGTCACATAAACGACCTGTGGCGTCGCATAATTCGCGGGGGTGAAGGTCAGTGTCGGGCCGGAAGCCACCGTGAGATCCGAATCTCCCGCGGTTCGCGCGAGGGCGACAGTGACATTGCCGGTGGGTGACGCAGCCAGGCGCACCGTGAACACACCGGCACCTCCCTCCAGGATGTTTAGAGACGTTGGTGAAACGATCAGTTCCTGTGCAGTTCCCAGGTAAGCAAGCCGGTATACCGTGCCCCCGGTGACTCCGACGTAATAGAGCGCGCCGTCAGGGCC
>JBDTOW010000152.1:0-7788 GCA_039933075.1 Verrucomicrobiota bacterium
ATAAATGGTTTAATCTCGCGGCCGCTCAAGGAGAGAAAGGCGCTACGGACCGGCGTGCGAAAGCTGCCGAGGAGATGACCCGTGAACAGATTGTCGAAGCTCAGACGCGCGCAACTGCTTTTGTCCCCGGCAAAGAAAACCCGGCGGATTAAAAGAATTCTCCCTCCATCGTCTCGGAATTGACCTTGCGAAATTCCCGAGAAGCAGGACAATGCACCTGGATTTACGATTGAGCGGGAAGGATTTTTTATGAATGAGATTAACGCGCCGCTGCAGAACCTTGAAGAGTGGAGGATTTCCTTAAAGTACGCTATCCGGAGGACCAAAATGGGCAATCCGAAAGCAAGCTGTTTCAGGCGATCGATTCGAGCAAGAAAAAGGAGGAGTTTCGAAATTATGAGGTGGACGCCCGCCCTACGGTGCGAGAGTTTTATCGACTCAACCACCGTTTTCAGACCTTTGATTTCGTTCAAGCCAAGCGCCGGGAGTTTCTTTCGCTCAACCGGCGAAAGATGGGAGTTTGGGAAGCGATGGAGTATCTGAACACGCTGGTGGACGATAGTGATCCGGACACCGACCTCTCGCAGCTCGAGCACTTGCTACAGACGGCTGAGCAAATTCGGCAGGACGGCAAGCCACGCTGGTTCATCCTGACCGGCCTGATCCATGACCTGGGCAAGATGCTTTGCCTTTATGGCGAGCCTCAGTGGGCAGTCGTCGGGGATACCTTCCCCGTGGGCTGCGCTTATTCAGAGCGAATTGTGTTTCACCAGTTCTTCGCCGGCAACCCCGATAGTCGCGAGCCAAAATACCAGACGCGTCTTGGAATTTACGAGGAGGGGTGTGGTCTGGATGACGTTTGTATGTCCTGGGGGCATGATGAGTACATCTATCAGGTCGTGAAGAATCATTTGCCGCAGGAAGGGCTTTATATGCTGCGCTACCATTCCTTTTACCCGGCGCATAAAGAAGGCGAATACACGCACCTGATGAACGAGAAGGATAAAAAGATGTTCGATTGGGTGCGCGCGTTCAATCCTTACGACCTTTACACAAAGAGCCATCAACGTCCCAATGTGAAGGATTTGCGCCCATTCTACGAGGATCTCATCGCCGAGTATTTGCCCGCCAAACTGAGTTGGTAGAATGCAGACAAGGCGGTGAGCGGCACAAAATTTCGCGGTTTCGAACTCTCTCGAACGACGCTCACAGGTGACGGATGCGGCTCTTGTACTTGATCAAGAGCCTTTCATTGTGCTCATCGCCGTCGCTGTTACTGCTGATGTAGATCTCAGGTGTCACGCCTCGCGTCATCGCCTCCTCGATTCCCTGAACGATGATGAGATTTACAATAAGCGCACCGGTAATCGTCGAGCTTGAGCCCACGAGTCCGGGCAGACCCGGGAGTTCGACGCAGGCGTCACCCATCACACCGCAGTTATCGATCGTGAGATCGGCGACATCCGCCAGTTTTTTTCCAGACGAATGGCGTGAGGCCCACGCGTTGCTGTGTTGAAGATTCAGGATTGCGACGACTTTCATTCCTCGTTCGCGTCCGGCAAGAGCCAGTTCAATCGGCACGGCGTTGCGTCCCGAGTTCGATGCCACGAGCAGAAGATCACCCGCTTCGACGGGATAGATCGAAAGCAGTTCCGCAGCATAACCTTCTTCCCGCTCCGCGTAGGTCGCTTCGATAGCGTTCACGTGGAGCATCAGCCTCGGATCGAGGATCGGCACGGCTCGAGCGAGCCCGCCGGCGCGATAAAACACCTCTTCGGCTAGAAGATGGGAATGACCGGTTCCGAAAGCGTAAAGCCAGCGCTCGTTGACAAGGGTTTGGCCGAGCCACGTTGCGGCGAGCTCAATCCGGGATTGCTGGGTCGAGCGGATCTGGTCCAACTGTTTTCTAACATTCTCCCAATACTTTTCCAGGGCTTTCATTTTTCAGGCGAAAACTGAGGTTCGAGGGCGGTGCGGCAAGAAGCGTGATTTAGCTGGGGGGGACATGGCCGCGATAGCTGGTCTCTAATCGGGCGAATAAATCTTCGGAAAGCGAGGCGCCGGCATCCGAGAGCGCAATGATTGCGGCACCCAATACAGGCGAAAGCCGCGGTGGTGCAAGCGTTATTGGGATGCCATTTTGCAATGTTTGCAAAAAGCTGTTACGGACCAGGTCGTTGTGCTCCAACACGCCGCCACAAACGTAAACGGAAACTGGAGTGGCTCTGAATTTGGCGAGCGCAACCGCTCTGAGCGCTTGTTCTGCCAACGCTTCCCCAGCTCGCCGACATATCTCGCGAAACAGTTCGTCCTCCGCGCCACCTTGTTCACTCAGGTATTGGGCCAGCGCAGCCACCTTTTCCTTGGTGTATCGCGGGTTATAAATGATCGGCACAATTTCGGCGAGTTCTTTGACCTCAAACCACCCATAAATAAGCTTGGTTAAGGCCGTCTTCGCGCCCAGACCCTCGCGGGCGGCAATCGCGGCTTTGATGGATTCAATCGCAATCCAATAAGCGCTGCCCGCATCTCCCAGCAGATGTCCCCAGCCGCCCAACTGATGAAACTCTCCCGCTTCATTGCGCGCGACCACAATGGATCCAGTTCCGCTGATGACGAGGAGACCAGCCGTTCCCAACGACACACCGAAATAAGCTGACTGGCAATCGCTGACCATTCGTGTCCGATCGAGCGGAAGAATGCCCAGACAGAGCATCTCGGTTTGTTCCGGGGTAGCTTCAGAAAACAATGCCGCCGAACCTATCACGATCCGATGAAGCTCATTTCCGGATCCAACGAGTCGTTTGAGCGGTTGAACCAAATCGTTCAGACTTCGCCGGGTTTCGCCCAGACTCGAACCAAAGAAGTTCAACGAGCCGGCCTGGGAAGTGCCCAGCACGTTGCCATCGGTATCAATGGCGACCGCGTGGCTTCGCGTAGCTCCTCCGTCGATGCCTATCAACATTTTTCTTCCTTCGCTCATCTGGCCTTGTGTCGTCGAGTCCGATATGGCGGCATTTCTTGCAGAAAAGCGTGTCAAGACGCTAGCGAATTGTTCCGAAATGAACAATAGACTCACCGATTTATGGTGAACTGGTCGAATCGATATTGATTCTGACGAAAAAAAGGCCACATTGTGGTCGGAAAAACGAATGAAAGCTATTCTATCACTGCTCCTACTACTTTTGGCCGGCCTGGCGAGTCCGGTTTTGGCGGTTGACTTCACTCGGGTCCAGTCGGGAAGAATCGCCCAGGTGGTCGGTCTACTTCTGGAGAAGAATCATTACAAGCAGACTCCGTTGGATGATTCTGTTTCGGAGATGTTCTTGAAGGGTTATTTCGATGCCCTCGATTTCAATCATATGTTTTTCTTGCAGGCCGACCTCGACGAATTCGAGAAACGCTATGGGACCAAGTTGGACGACCTGATCAAAAACACTGATGCCTCCCCTGGTTTTGAAATATTTGATCGCTATCTGAGCCGCCTCGAAGAACGAAACGAGTTCGTTCAAAAAGTGCTTAAAGAAGAGTTCGATTTTACCAAGGACGAGAAATTCCAGCCCAGCCGCAACAAATCCCCTTGGCCCAAGGATTCAGCGGAGGCTGGCGAGCTGTGGCGCGCCCGCGTTAAATTCGAGCTGTTGCAAGGCAGGCTCGCCAAGGAAAAGGCCGAAGAAACTCTCAAAGCGATCAGTAAACGATACAACCGATTGGTCAAAACTATGCGCGAGTACGACTCGGAGGATATCCTCCAGATTTATCTGACCGCCCTCGCACACACATTTGATCCTCACTCCGATTATATGACCCCAACGGAGGCGGGAAACTTCGAGATCAACAATGTCAAACTGTCGTTGAGCGGCATCGGGGCGCTGTTACGTTCTGAAGATGGCTACGCGAGGATCGTAAGTCTGGTCCCGGGTGGTCCGGCTGACTTGAGCAAGCAACTCAAGCCCAAGGATAGGATTATCGCTGTCGGCCAGGGAGCCGAGGAGCCGGTTGACACAATCGAAATGAAACTCAGCAAGGTCGTCGATATGATCCGTGGAAAGCGGGACAGCGAAGTGCGGTTGACAATTATCCCCGCAAGCTCGCCGGATGGATCGGAAAAGAAGGTGGTGCGGTTAATCCGGGATGAAATCAAACTGACGGAACAGTACGCCAAAGCCAAAGTTTTCGATCACCCCGATGAGACTGGCAAAACTCAACGTCTGGGTGTGATCATGCTCCCGCAGTTTTACGAGAACTGCGCACGCGATGTCGAAAAATTGATCGAGCGCCTGAATAGCGAACATATCAATGGCTTGGTTTTGGACTTGCGCCGCAACGGCGGCGGAATTTTGCAAGAGGCGGTAGCTCTGACTGGGCTGTTCATCAAGAAGGGACCGGTCGTCCAGGTGAAAGATAGCCAGAAACACACTCAGGTATTACGGGATGAAGATTCTAGGCTGGCGTATGATGGGCCGCTGATTGTTCTGGTAGGGCATTTGAGCGCTTCGGCTTCAGAGATCGTAGCCGCCGCGCTGCAGGATTACGATCGCGCATTGGTGGTTGGCGATCAATCGACCCATGGCAAAGGGACCGTCCAGACGCTGCAATCACTCAATCCGTTCATTCGACCGTCCGGCCTGGTGCCCGACGCCGGGAAACTTAAATTCACCATTTCGAAGTTCTACCGGATTGCCGGCGGAACGACCCAAAAGCATGGAGTGAGTTCGGACCTGGTGCTGCCATCGATCACTGATTATATGGAACTCGGTGAGGCGAGTTTGCCCAACTGTTTGGAGGCGGACAACACGACACCGCTCGAATACAACCGGCTCGGCAAAGTGAAACCTTTCTTGTCGGAGTTGGAGCAAAGATCAAAGGAACGGGTCGCCCGCAGCATTGACTTCGGATACGTCAACCAGGACATTGAGCTTTTAAAGAAGCAGCGGGCTGACAAGAGCATTTCTCTGAACGAGGCCAGGCGCTTGGATGAAAAACGGGAACAGAAAGATCGCCTCGAGGCGCGCAAGCAGGAACGGGCACAGCGGAAGCCGGCCAATGAACAGGTTTTTGAATTAACCCTCGAAATGGTCGACAAGAAAAAACCGCTCACGCTTGTGGGAAGCTCGAAAACCAAGGAAAGCGACGCGCTCGCTTTGGCTGAGGACTCCGCGCAATCGAAGTCCGGCTCGAAAGGCGCCTCGACCAAGGCGGCCCCGTCAGACAAGCCAAAGTCTGAGGTGGCCACAACCACGACGAAGGCCAAAGAGCACGATGCTTTGACACCAGACGGCGACGCTGATGCTGATGATAATCCGGAGGCCGAGAGTGATTCCATCGCCGATCCCCAACTCAGCGAGACGCTTAACATTTTGAACGACTACGTTAGGCAGACCGAAAAATTCGCCTTGAAGGCACCGGAGAACGCGCTCCCGAAGCCGTAGCGGCCGGGCTCATACGTGAGCCACTGCAAGGCCGCCCGTGCCCAATTGATTAAGCTGTCTTTGGGGAGTCTTCCGTTGGCCAATCGAACTGCATGTCCAATTGCCGCGGCCAAAATAGTTTGCTATGGGTGAGTCTCGCTGGAGTCGGGCTCGGCCTGCTTGTGCTATTCTATTTTGAACCAGGCAAGTATCCGTTCTATCCATTTTGCCCCTTCCACGAACTGACCGGCCTGAATTGCCCGGCTTGTGGTTCGCTCCGCGCGCTGCATCAGCTCTCCCATGGAAATATCCTCGCGGCGTTTCATTTCAATCCTTTGCTCGTCGTCAGTCTGCCCTTTCTAGGAATCGTTCTGGCGAGGAATCTCTCCGGTCGGATTACCCATTCACCATCGCGGCCAATTGAGCAACATTCGCTTTTGTTGTGGCTGGTTCTCGGAGTGGTTTGTGCCTTTGGCATTCTGCGAAATCTGCCTTTCACGCCGTTCAATCGGCTCGGGCCATAATTGCAGAGGACGCTTGCAGTGCACCGTTGAATTGCCTAAAAGGCAAGACAAGCAAACCCAATCAAGTGGTTGCCTATGTATAGGATTATTGGAGCGGACCAGAAGGAATACGGCCCGGTTACTCAGGACCAGATCTGTCAGTGGATTGCCGAAGGGCGTGCCAACGCACAATGCCGTGCGCAATCTCAGGACAGCATCGAGTGGAAGCGGCTATCCGAGTTTCCGGAATTCGCAGCCGCGCTCGCCCGCGATGCCGCGGCGGCGACTCCTCCGCCTATAGTGAACGCGGTTAGTCCGGACGCGTTCGCGAGCGAGATTATCGCTCGTGGTTATAACATGGATTTCGCAAGCTGCATCGGCCGAAGCTGGGAATTGTTGAAAAGAAATTTTTGGCTGGTGGTCGGCACCTCGTTCCTGGTGTCGTTGCTGATGGGAACAGTCCCTTTCATTGGCGGTGTTCTGCAAGGCGGATTGTTCCTGTTTTTTCTGAAACTGATACGGACCGGCAAGGCCGACGTGGGCGACGGTTTTTCCGGATTCACGGTGGCCTTCCTGCATTTGTTCCTGGCCGGCCTGGTTTCAAGTTTGCTGATCAGTATTGGATTTTTCCTTTGTATCTTTCCCGGAATTTATTTGCTGGTGGCGTGGTCCTTTGCGCTGCTGTTGGTCGCCGACAAAAGGCTGGATTTTTGGCCGGCGATGGAACTCAGTCGGCGCGTGGTAACGTTTCGTTGGTGGCAGTTGTTTGCCCTGTTCCTGGTCAATTTTCTGCTGATGACTGCGGGTTTTCTCGCCTGCATCATCGGCAGTTTCATTACGTTTCCGATTACTGTGGGCGCCGTCGCTTACGCTTATGAAGATATCTTTGGCGCTCGGTCCGCGACGTCCGCTTGACCGTGCCACAGCCTGGGCGTGTGTGATGGCGAACCAGGCTACGCTACCGGGCGTGGGATCGCTTGCTGCGGGCCGGCGCGTCGGCTATGGGCAAGTGGCCCTTGGGTTAATCGGCGTCGTGCCGATGCTGGCATTTTCCGTTCGATTGCTCCTCGCGGCGTACCGCGTCCAACAAACGGTTGGCTCTTTTGGCTCACCCGACGAACTGATGGAATACCTTCAACAGGGCCTGCGCGATGTTCCGCACACATGGGGGCTTTACTTCTGGATAGGTCTGCCCGGAGCCGCCCTCTTCATCATTGCCTGGTTCTGGGCGTTGGCCAGCAGTCTCAGCATCTTACTCGAATCGCGCAAAGAAACCTCGCGGAGTTAACAGCCTGTTAGTTTTCTCAACCGGCTGAAAAGCTTGAATCCAGATCTTCAACAACGCTGCGATTCGATCGCGAACGCTTTTCTCCGTGACCATCAGCGTGGCACACGCTAAGAATTTAATCTCCAGGATGCTCGAAGTCCAAAAATTATTTCGGCAACGGTTCAATTGCCCGCCAGTTCACGTCGTGCAGGCGACGGGGCGACTGGAACTGCTCGGAAATCATACCGACTATAACGAAGGACTCGTTTTGTCCCTGGCGATCGACCGATACCTTTGGATCGCCGCCGCGCCGCGCAAGGACGGCAGAATCGAGATTGTCTCGTCGGCCTACACGGAGGGCGAAGAATTCTGGTTGGATGACCTCCGCAAGAACCCGGCAAATCCTTGGGCCGATTACGTCAAAGGCGTCCTGGCACAGCTTCGCAAACGCGGAGCAAACTTCAGCGGGTTCAACGCAGCCATCCACAGCACCATTCCTGTCGGTGCGGGAATGGGTAGTTCGGCTGCGTTGTTGGTAGCAACGGCGCTGGCTGTCCGGAGATTATATCCATTCAGCGTAACTGCGTCCGGGCTTGCGCCCCCGCCT
>JBDTOW010000153.1:0-7787 GCA_039933075.1 Verrucomicrobiota bacterium
GCTGGGCGAGTTCGAGAGCGGGATTGTCGCGCGGTTCCTGGGCCCCATCGGCGCCGGCAACGGTTTCGGGCCCAACACACAATCGACGATGAGCGCCAGCGGCCACGGTTTCAACAGGTTGAAACCGGTGCTCAGGAGAATCAGAAAAAAGACCAAAGCAATCCGTGATAAATCTGGCCGGAAAAATTCAAGCGCGCGCGCGACGTTTTTCATTAGCGCGGGCAGTCTAGCGGCGGGGCCAGCCAAAACCACTTCGATTTCCAATGAACCGAATCGGAGTTTATTCCGGCCGTTCAAACGAGGGGTTGATTCATTCGAGCGACCCTCTGGAGGGGGAAATGTTTGGCCGCCACATTGATTGAGGTGGCTCGTGATCCCAAATTTCGGAAAGATTATTAGGTTTGCCGGTTCCAGGCCGCCGCGCATTTTACTTGCCAAGTCCCCGAGTTTTTCCTTTTAATCGGGATCGCATCCGAGAACAACCAAATGAAGTCTCCTTTCATTTACGGATTAACGTAGTTCAACCAGGAATCAAACTATGCTTCACTATCTAAGACGCGCCCGTTTCTTCAATGCAACTCTGCGAACAGCAATTTGTGTCGCGATCATCACCTCCATCTCAGCGTTGACGGTTTTCCGGGCGCGAGCCCAGCAGCTCATTTATCAGGAGGGATTCAATAATGATGGAGAAGCGGCTACTCCCAAGCGGTACACGACGGTGGGAAAAGACGTCTATGAGATTCCACGTATCCGGTCAGAGCTCAGCAATACGGACCAGCTTGGGCCGATTTATTGGGCACACAATTTTGAAGTCTCCTTTGCTGGCGTACCAGCCCCCACTCCGGCCCGACGCATGATCATGGTGTGGGACACAACCATTGATGCCAGTACTGCCAGTGAAGATGTGCTTAAGCTTTGGGAATCCGCTGTCAAATGGCTGCTCAATAACAAGGCAAATGCCAAAATCGTTGTATCAGGAGGGGTCGCCGCCATCGGAGTACTGGGTGACCGGCTGACAGCCGCAGGTTATACTCTGATTGATGATGATACGAACGTAACGGAGGAACAAGTCGATACTCAAGGCGATTTGCTCATCCATGCGCTCGCGGGCAGCCGGGGCGCCAACGCAAAAATACCCCTCATCTCGTTGATCTCCTCCGACCTTGATGATCTGCTCTTGGGCACCATTGGCACACCCGCGGCTTTTGAAGCGGGGCAGGCAACGATCGTCACCCCATCCCATCCCGCCGCGGGCGGCAAGACCGGTTCCTTTCCAGTGGCTACCGGGTCTTTTAACTGGCAGTTAACCGGAGATCAACTTCCCGCAAATGCAATTGTTCTCGCAAACTTCATCCGGCCAATCACGCCCACAATCGCTTCGCTCGCTGATCTTGATGCCATGATCGCGGGCACCAAGTCCAACACCACCGCCACCGGCACCGTGGATATCGTAGATTTCTCCGACGCCAGTGCTGGCGATTGGACAGCCGACAACGCCGTTCCAGGTGGCGTTACCGGTGTTTGGGGAATACTCGGCACAGGCAAGCTCACTGTCTCGGCCGCAGGGACATATGGTTTCGCGCTCGGCACCGACGACGGAGGCCGCGTTCAAATCGACATCAACAAAAACGGCTTTGACGCTGCCGATACGATTATTGAAGACCTCGGTCCTCATGCTCACACGCTTAAGTTTGGCGACGCGAATTTTACCGCTCCAGACACGTACGATTTCCGCGTTCTCGGTTATAATTCAGCAGGAGGCGGCGATTTGGAAGTCTCTGTGGCGACCAGTGCGGGTGCGGGCAAAACCAACCTGGTCGACTCCCCCGGCGAGTGGGAAGTCCTCGGCACGACCGGCGCAGCCTCTCCGGTGAAACTTCAGGGGACACTCAACGTGACGTCGTATGTCGCGGCGGGTGAGGTCGACAACCTTTCCGTCCCGCTGATGGTGCTTCTCAATGGTCCAAGTGATACTCCTCCCGGTACTGTCTACGGCGGCGGGCCGTTCACTGGTTTCGAAGGGACGGGCTTCTTCGCTGGCGCCGCCTTGAACAAATGGCCTTATCCCGATGGCCGGGTAGATCGCTCTTTGACGCTTGCGCCAGTGAATGTCGCGGGGAAGACGAATGTGCAAGTCACCGTCGCTCTTGCCGCTACGTTCCTCGACTTTGAGACTACCGATTATCTCGATATCGTGGCGTTCCCAAACGGCACCAGCAGTGCTGAGGTTCTTCTGGCCCATTACAGCCCGCCGGATGGCAATACAAAGTACTTCGTCGATATCACCCACGCCAACGCCCACCGGCTAAATCTTGGCTTCCAGGATGTGACTTATAGTGTTCCGGCGGGTGCGACGGATCTAGTCATTGAGTTTCGTGCCGCGACCACATGGTGGAACGAAATCGTGGCCTTCGACAACGTCCGTATCACCACGGCAGGCACAGCTCCGCCACCGCCGTCGCCGCTAAGCATTAAGCTGGTCGGTAACAAAGTGGAGATCACTTTCATCGGCGTGTTACAGTCTGCCCCTACCATGCCTGGCAATTGGACCGATGTATCCAGCGCCCCCAGCCCATACATCGTAACGCTGGGTCAGGCTGGAGCCCAGTTCTTCCGCTCACACGTTCCTTAGCCTCGTGGGTTTCGTACTTTTCAGGGGTCGGATATCCTCCGGCCCCTGAAGTTTGGATTGACGAACCGGAAACTCATTGCGCTGGCGCTCGCAACGCTGAGCCTCGCCTCGATTATCTATTGGCTTGTTCGGCAGGACAAATCAGAACCCAAACCCGCGCCAGCCAGCTCCCGCATCGCTTTGCCCGCGGTTGTCTCTCCCTCCAAAGCTGGCGGACAGCTTGATTCGATCGCGCGGAATCGCCGGGATGAGACGGTCTGGGTTAAGGAACTCTTCGCACAAAAGCACGAAGACGTTTTCATCAAGCTTTGGGACCAGCTTCGAGCCGGGCCAGATCCGGCTTCCTTGCTCGAGAAGTTTGCTTTTGGCGAGCTGCTTCTGGGCATCGCCGGCCAGGCCGCCGCGACCGAGCATGGAATTGCTGTCCGGCGTTTTGGCGGTTCGGTCGAGCGCCTGAAACCGGCAGCATGGCAGCAACTCATAGGGAAACTCAAACAACAAGGTTGCCAGCTCGAACAGTCCGAGTGGCGCCACGCTCAATTCACAATCTCCACAAATGGCTTCGCGGAATCGGTGTTCGCCATTTCGCTGCACGCATTGAATGCCCAGAAAGAAGAACGATTCATCGTGCGCGGGGAACTTCGGGTCAAATGGCGAAAGAATGAGCCGGCCGATGCCAAGCCATTTCCCGAATTGATCGATGCGACGAATCTCGAGTTGCTGTCACGCCAAGGCCAGACCCCGTTTCATCATGTCGTTGCGGCGGATATAACTCCCGAGAAGCTCGACGCGCTGTCCATGGAGCCAAGCCTGCAGCTCTATGATTTGGATGGCGACGGTTTGTCCGAGATTATTTTGGGTGGGAGGAATCTCGTTTTTTGGAACAAGGGCAAGGGCGTGTTCAGGCAGGAACCGCTCTGCCAGTTTCCGCTCCCGGCGATGAATACCGGGATCTTTGCGGACTTCGACGGAGATGGGCTCGCCGATTTTCTCTGCGTGGATCAGCAGGGTCTAATCCTCTTCAGCGGCGATGCCCAGGGACACTTCCCCTCTCCGGGTCGAAAGATTCGATTCACCGAACGTGCATTGGACAATCCGCTCGTGATGACAGCGGGCGATATCGATCACGATGGCGACCTGGATGTTTGGCTCGCGCAATATAAGGTGCCGTACCAGCGCGGCCAGATGCCCACGCCGTACTATGATGCCAATGACGGCTATCCGTCGTTTCTCCTCATCAACGATGGCGAAGGAAATTTCCAGGACGGCGCCGAGGCGGCCGGACTCGCCACGAAAAGATTTCGGCGCACCTATAGTTGTTCATTTGTCGACCTCGACAATGACGGAGATTTGGATCTGGTTGTCGTCAGTGACTTCGCCGGCGTCGATCTTTATTACAACGATGGCCGCGGCCATTTTAGTGACGTCACCGCCACGGTTCTCGACGAGAGCCATGCATTTGGCATGGCCCACACTTTGGGTGACTACGACGGGGATGGTAACCTCGATCTCTTTGTCATCGGGATGAATTCATTCGTCGCGAACCGGCTCGATCATCTCAATCTCGGTCCAACCGAGTTCCCCGAATACCAGCGCATGCGCCCAAAAATGGCTTTCGGAAACCGAATGTTTTTCCGGCGAGGCTCGTTCTTCCGGCCAACGCCGCTCAGCGAGCAGGTCGCACGATCCGGCTGGTCCTGGGGCGCCACTTCGGGTGACTTCGATAACGACGGTGATTTGGATATCTACATTGTTAACGGGCATATCAGCGGTCAAACCGCGAAGGATTACGAGAGCCTGTTCTGGCGGCACGACATCTATGCCGGCACCTCGAAGGACGATCCGGTTTTGGGAGCTTCCTTCCTCGAGGTTGCCAGCAAACATTATCGGGCGGGCCAATCCTACGGCGGCTTCGAGAAGAACCGTTTCTTTCTCAATCAATCCGGGAAATCGTTTCTCGAAGTGGGTTATTTCATGGGCGTCGCGATGGAGGAGGACGGTCGTAACGCGGTGAGTGACGACCTGGATGGCGACGGCAAACTCGATTTGTTGGTCACGACCTTCCAAGCCTGGCCCAGTATCCACCAGGCTTTGCATCTGTTCCCCAATTTCTCGGAGGATGTGGGAAACTGGATTGGCGTTCGCCTGCGGGAATCCGGACCCGGCTTCTCACCCGTCGGCGCCAGAATAATCCTGACGACTGCGGCCGGAAAACAGATTCGACAGTTCGTGACCGGAGATTCGTTCCGATCTCAGCATGCGAACACCGCCCATTTTGGCCTCGGAAAAGAAACCCAGGTCAACAGCGTCGAGGTCGTGTGGCCGAATGGACAAAAGAAATTCGTGCTCAACCCGGAAATCAACCGCTACTACCTGGTAACTCCCGGACAGTAACTGTTCATTTGGCAAATGGCGTCTTGCCGTTCGAAGTAACTTGGGGCGGGGACGCCCCTTGAACTCGCAGGCGAGGACGCCCTGCATGACGCCAAGATTAGAATTGCTGCACAGAGATAGCGCGTGCACCAACTCGTAACTCTCCCCTCCAGCTTCTTGACAGAAACCAATCTGGTTGCATTATGGTTTCAAAATGAACATTACTGTGAAGGACCTCCCGCCGAACCTCCATCGGAAGTTAAAGACCCAGGCGACAGCCAACAAACGGAGCCTGAATATGGAGATTATTTCAGTTCTCGAAAGCTCTCTCCAAAGCAGAAAGTTGGATGTCGAAGCCTTGCTGGCGCAGATTAAAGCCGTTCGCGATCCGAGCCCTGGCCGGCTCCTGACCGACGCACAGATTCGCGCGGTGAAAAATCAAGGGCGCTCGTGATCGTTGTGGATAGCATGAAAGAGCCTCAATGCGCTTCCAACCAGTTCTTGCCCATGCCCATCTCGACGACGACGGGCACGTTCAATGGGATCGCCATTTTCATTTTTTCCTCGATCATTGGCAAAACCTCCTTTTCCTCCGGTGTGTAAAGATCGAAGACCAGTTCGTCGTGAACCTGGAGCAGCATCCGTGTTTTCAGTTTCCTTGAGTCAAGTTCCCGATGGATATTTGCCATCGCGATTTTGATCATGTCCGCCGCGGAACCTTGAATAGGAGCATTGATCGCATTGCGCTCGGCCGCGTTGCGAACGGTTGCGTTGGACGACCGGATGTCGCGCAAATAACGCCGCCGCCCGGTCACGGTTTCGACGTAACCGCGCTCTTGAGCGAACGCGATGGTCTCGCTCATGTATTCTCGAATTCCGGAAAACTGCGCGAAATACTGGTCGATGATCGCCACGGCTTCCTTGCGCGCAATTCCGAGTCGCTGAGCCAGCCCGAACGCGGAAATCCCGTAAGCGATTCCGTAGTTGACCATTTTGGCCTTGCGCCGCATCTCGGCGTCCACGCTGTCGAGCGAAACCCCGAAGACGCGCGCGGCCGTTGCGGTGTGAATATCAAGGCCCGCGTTGAACGCCTCGAGCAATCCCTGTTCATGACTCAACGACGCGATGATGCGCAATTCGATCTGCGAATAATCCGCTGATAACAGGACGTACTCATCGTTGCGTGCGACAAATGCCTTGCGGATCTCCTTCCCTTGCGCGCGCCGAATCGGGATGTTTTGCAAATTCGGATCCTGCGAGTTGAGCCGGCCGGTCGAAGTCGCCACCTGGTTGTACGTTGTGTGAACGCGACCGGTTTTTGACCAGATCGCTGTGGGCAAGGTATCGACATAGGTCGATTTCAGTTTGCTCATCTCGCGGTACTCGAGCAAATGCTGGACGATTTCATGTTCCGTCGCCAGGGATAACAGCGTTTGCTCGTCGGTTGCGTACTGGCCGGTTTTGGTCTTCTTCGGGCTGTCGGCAATTTTCAGAACGTCGAAAAGCATTTCCCCGAGTTGCTTTGGTGAGTTGAGATTGAATTCCCTTCCCGCCAATCGATAAATCGTTCTTTCCAGCGCGATCATGTCCTGGGAAAGTTGGATCGCGAAATTTCCCAACGCCGAAGCATCGAGCCGGATCCCATCGAATTCCATGTCCACCAGCACGGGCAACAGCGGGATTTCGATCTCGTAGAAGACGCGCTCCTGGCCTTTCGCCTTCAGCATCGGCTCAAGGATCTCGCGGAGTTGCCAGGCGACATCAACCGACTCGACCGCGTATTCCACCAATCGTTCGCGCGGCAAATTCTTCAAAGAAATCCGCTCCGGGGTTTTCTCGCCGATCAATTTGCTTAGCGAAATGGGACAATATCCCAAGTGGGCTTCCGCCAGATAATCGAGGCTGTGGCGCATGTCCGGCTCGATGAGGCTGTGCGCCAGCATGGTGTCGAACAGTTTTCCGCGAACCGAAATCCCGTGCCATTTGAGCACGCTGAAATCGGACTTCAGATCGTGCCCCACTTTCTCAATTCGCTCGTGCTCGAAGACCGGAGCGAACGCACCCAGGATTCGAGTCGCCTCCTCGGCATCGTCCGGCAATGGAACGTAATAGCCGGCGTGAGGTGCAAAGGTGAAAGCCAATCCGATCAAGGTCGCTTGTTTCGGATCGGAACTGGTTGTTTCCGTCGAAAAACAGAACGATTTCTGCTGCTTTAGCATCTCGACCAATTCTTCCCGCGTTTCGGGAAGGCTCATCTCCCGGTAATCGTGTTTGGCGGTCGCGAGAGTTTTGAGTTCGGCACGAATCGGCGGTCTGTCGGCCTCGGCGAGTGGTTGAGTTTCGCTGACGAAGCTCGGCATTGCCTCGGCCGACGCGTTCCCGGCGAGCGATTTCGGAATCGGCCCCGAGACATCCGCCTCATATCCCCGTCCCGCCTTGAAATTGTCCCCGAACAAACGCCGTCCGATCGAATTAAATTCGAACTCGATCAACAGCCGCTTGAGTTCCTCGTTGTTCGGTTCTCGGATTTTCAATTGCTCGATCTCGATCTTGCACGGAGCGTTGCAGAGGATTGTTGCCAGGCGCTTGGAGAGGAGCGCCTGCTCCCGGTGCGTTTCCAGCGTTTCCTTGAGTTTCCCTTTTAGCTCATCGGTGTGCGCGAGCAGATTTTCCACGCTGCGGTACTGCGCGATCAATTTAATGGCGGTCTTCTCACCAATTCCGGGCACGCCGGGAATATTGTCGGACGTATCGCCCCACAAACCCATCACATCCATCACCT
>JBDTOW010000154.1:0-7768 GCA_039933075.1 Verrucomicrobiota bacterium
CGGCAAGCGGTTGGGGAGCAAAACTCTGAAGGAGCTGGCACAGATCGTCCGACCGGAAACCATTCTTTGGATGGCACCGTGGGCTCATCGCCAAGAAATTCGACGGTTCAAAGAATCGCTCACCGGTGAAGCCCGCATCAAGGGCCAAGGAGATCGAGGATTTGGTATTGCAGTTGGCCCGGGAAAATCGGTGCTGGGGATAGCGACGGATAGTTGGTGCTCTGAGCAATCTTGGACACAACGTTAGCCACCAGACTGTGGCCAACCTTCTGAAAAAGCACGACATTGCTCCAGCGCCGGAACGAAGAAAGACGATGAGTTGGCGGGAATTTATCCGATCGCACCTGGACGTCTTGGCATCGGTGGATTTCTTCACCGCCGAGGTCTGGACGGCTGGCGGGTTGATAACTTACTACGTGCTGACCTTCATGCGAGTGGCGTCTCGAAAGGTGTGCGTCGCCGGAATGACAACCTCGCCCGATGCGCGATGGATGGAGCAGATGGCGCGCAACGTGACGATGGCGGATATCGGATTTCTGTGTGGCTGTCGCTATCTCGTACACGACCGGGATACCAAGTTTTGCGCCGTCTTCGACGCGGTGCTGGAATCGGTGGGGGTCAAGGCTGTGCTGTTGCCGCCGCGCAGTCCAAATCTTAATGCGCATTTGGAGCGGTGGAATCGCTCCGTGAAAGAGGAGTGCCTGTCGAAAATGATCCTGCAGGGCGAATCCTCACTTCAGCGAGTGCTGTCGAGTTACCTTTCACACTTTCACGCTGAACGGAATCATCAAGGCAAGGGGAACGTAGTCCTGTTTCCGGAATCGGCCGATCGTATCGGCGAATTGGCTGGGAAGGTCCACACACGTGAACGCCTCGGTGGTTTGCTGAAATTCTATTACAGTGAGGCCGCATGAGATTTTTGACACTACGGGATCGTACGGTGCCGGTGTGCCGCGGCCCCGGCGAACGAAATCAATGAAGCACCAGACAATAATCGCCACTCCCGGCATCAGCAGGCATCAGCACCATAAAGCCAATCAAATGTGCCGCTCCCAGATTGAAACGCGGCGCCCAATTTGTGACGATCAATGCGAATGGAATCAATCCCAGCACCGTTCCCGGAACTAGAAGCGTGAACAAAGCTGTTCGTAACCAGAGCATGTGTGTGTACGCCGCCGAACTCTAATCATACAACTGGCGGTTCTTATATTGAAACATAAAATCTGTGCCTCCGGGCCGCGTCCGTCCGATCCAACTTCGTTTTTCCGCGGTTGAAATTCCACTCGGCGCAAATGGCATAGAGGTAACATTCGCTATTAATCCAAGCCGTTTTGTCGAGTTTATGGCAAAGCCCCGGCAAGTGCCTCGATAAGGTGGCATTTTTCTCATTTGTTTGGTTGCTCGATTTTGGCCAATGCTGCGTAAGGTGCCACCGAAGGCAGATGCAGGACTGGCTCGAATGCCACTCGCTTCAGCGCAACTGGGTCATACTTCGTGAACGAAAGAATGTTCGTGCCGGTCTTGGCAAAAATGTGGCCTGGCCAAGTGCCCTCCGGCAGCGGTACAAGAATCTGATCAATTGATTTTTCCTCCCGGAATCTCGGTCCTGTGCCGGTTGCAACCATCACCGTGAGCTTCTTCGGGGCAGTGAATGTGACACTGGCAAACGAATCGGAGTGTATCATTTCTCGCCAAGTCTCCGCCTTGACGGCGTAAGCGGTTGAATAAACCGAAAACGACTGGAGCAGTTTAACGACGTTTGTGGTGAAGACAGCGCTCGGTCGCTCGGTGACATCCTTGCCGTGGCGGACCAGCCGAATCTGATCCCCGGCCACCGCCGCTAGGACGATGTTGTAGAGAAGAACTGTGGTAAAAGTTTTCATGGTGCAATAAATCTCAAGCGGGCCTAGATCAAGCTCATCAAGCGCCGTTGGCGAGCAAGGGGGAGCGTGAAATGCGCGTGCGAATTGCTGCCCGGCGTCGAGTGGAAGAGCGGGCCGCGGCGGTTCGGCTCGACCCGATTGTTTGGCGATAATGGGATCATTTGGTGATTTGATAAGATCGAGCCAAGGACGGGGATACTTGTTTCAAAACCTCGTGGGCCTCCTCCTGTTTAATCTTTACTTGATCCGAAGATCCGGGCGGGAGGAATGATGCAAATGTTGAAGCCATGAGGCTTCTGTTTGTAACGGCGTTCAACAGAACCGGAATGCCATTCGTTACCGAACTGTCGATTCGGGACAGCAGTATTGCGGCCTCCAATCGAATGCTAAAGTCGGAGTCGCCAAGTAATTGGGAAAGGAAAGCTCGTTTCTTGTCAATGTTCGCGAGTCGAAGGCCACTGGTGCGACGACCCCCACAAAACCCTGTCTCCGTGTGTTTCCATTCTTTATCGTGGGCAGGATTTCCATCAATTCCTCGGCTACATAATCTAATCTGGGCGGAAGGACGCTCAGATGGAGAAATGTGACGCTTTGAATGTAGGAGACTTCTAGTGGCAGTCTAAGCTTCGATCTGACGAAACCCGGAAGCACAGGGAAAACTTTGATGTAGAATTTTCCGAATTTCGATTCTCGCTTCCGCAGATTCTGAAGAAGGAAGGGCACGCAATTAGTTCCCATTTGAGCGAACACAAGTTGCGCATTTTCGATAGTCTTATCAATTCCGCAGTGATGGGCGGGACCGTAGAACCACTCTTCCACCGTCTTGCCAGCCGATGACGTTCGGATTTCCTCCAAGGGAGATGACTGGTCCTCGTTAGCTGGACCGTTCTTCGTTAGCTCGTCGTCCCTATATCACTTGATCGGCTCCAAGTCGCTCGCCTCATATTCTATCTCGTCATCCACAGCGCCCGCCAGAAAGTCGAACCTAATGTCGGCTGGAAATCCCAAAACCGGGTCGTACTTGATCGCGATAGTATCGGCCTGCTGCAATTTGGCTTGTCGAATTACTTCAAATAGCTGCTCGATGCTCTTAAATTGTGAGATGTCAGGATTCGGTTGGCTGATCTGTCCGTCAAATGCGTTGGTCACACCCACGACCATCCCATCCTGGACGGTCACAGTGCCCGAAAGGATCCCAGGTCGGCAAAAGCAGAATCTCGTGAAACGATAGCTGTAATTAATTATTCCCGTTGCTGCCCACCCGACTTGCTGGTCCTCAACCGATATCCCCGGAACCCTCGCTCGGTAGAATCTCATCCAATTGGTATCCTTCGGATCGTTCCGATCCACCACGTCAATGGTGGGCTTGCGTGCATCCACGCTGAGTAATCCCTTCCAGCCACGAAGATCGGTTGAAACTTCAAGGAGAAAGTTAGTCGCCGCTTTATTCGAGATAGACAACCACGCGGAAAAGCTATCGGCTCCCCGCAAATTAAGCGTGATATTCGTCTCTGCCTGTTGCGCCGGCGCCGCCAACGAAAGAGCACAGGCGATGGTCAAACAGAAATGAGCTTTGAATCGCATAGGCGGGCTAAAGTCTAAGCTCAACGACCGCCGCTGGCCAGCAGGGTTGGACGTGAAAAGCGTGTCTGAATTGCAGCCTCGCACCGGGCCGAGAAGCATAGCGGGCGGTTCACTCTGCCAGGAAGCGGATTGCTCTGTCGGCGATGGGCGCTCTTACGGCAATATCGGTGGTGCTTCATTGGTTCCCCAATCTGCCCTCCGAAACTATGGATGATTTGTCTGTGGCTTTCATTTGACCGATGTAGGCAACTCTAACGTCGGGTGAAACTGGCGTGCGTGTCCCAAGAACGAGGAACAGTAGACCGCCAATCAGCAACAAACCGCCGGCAATTGTGACGTAAAATATGACTCCACTGGACAAAAGCTCATCGACCCGGCCCACCAGCGGCCACGATTGCAACCAGAGCGCGATGGCCCGGTTAGCAGCGCACTTGTTAGACCACGGGTGCCTCATCCTCGTATAAACTGGATGCACCCTACCACAATCAAAATCGCAACCCAAAATGCGATCACTTTCCAGGGGAGTGTCAGCCAAAAATGCGCTCTTGAACTTCGGGCCTCGTCTTTCGACCGGCTAATGACGAAACCGTAAACAAAGGCCAAAGGATAGCCAAGTATGGAAAACGCAAATGAGACACGCGCTAAGCCATCCCACAGGCTCTTGATCGGTGAATCGAACGCGAAAGCGACCGGCAAAAGCAGAAACGGCCATAAGAGGAGAGAAAATCCTGGGCGAATTCTGAGTGCTTTGGGCATTGCGCTTATGTGGTCTAATAACCCAAGCGATGCGACCCGGCCCACGAGGGGCCACTGGTGGTCAGAACGGTGCGGCTCATGAAGGACTATCGACACTTGGTGCGCGAATATCGAGCAGGACGGAGCCGAGGAATTTTCCCAACAATTTCCAACACGAGTCTGAGTTCCACTACCCCCTCAGTTTGAGGAAAAAGATTGACTCTTAAGAATTAATGTTTACTTGCAGGTAGTTGCGCAGGTGAAGCCCTTGGATTCCCAAGGGGATAGGAAAAACAAGTTCCGTGCGATGCGGAATGGCTTTTTTATCTCCTGAGCAAAATTCGCTGACTTCAACTCGCTTAGTCGCCTCTACGTCAACAGTAATTCCTAATAGTTTTCAGCCTCCCTTCAAATTGAAGGAGACAGTTAAGATACACGTGCTGGCAAGAAAATCCTCCGCTGCTTCTTGCTCGATCTCGGCGCACTGCGTGTCAATAGTCGATTTGAGATTTCAGCTTGGAAGGATCTGCCAGAAACGTTTCGTTTCCTCGGGACGCACCAGTTCCCGGTAATGTTTAAAAAGGATCGTTTCCGAGTTTCCCAGCATTTCAGTGGCGGTCCGCGCGCCGTAAAGTGCGACAAAGTGGCCTGGCGGCAGTTTGCCGCAGCACATCGTGTGGCCATTCCTCGATCCTCGTTGCCTTTTTGAGCGCGTCCATGCGCCGTCGGCGGTTTGTCTGGACCCGCAATTGGCCACCGAGCCTCAGCCACGCCATCGGTCATACCGAAACTTCCGGAGAAGCAGCCTGCCTAATCAAACTGCAAGCGCCCGATTTTTTCATCGGTGTTTGCCGGGGACGCAATTAGGTCCTCAAGCGTTATTGTTCCGTTTCCAGTGGTTCGTGCGCTCACCGGGTAGCGACCGGAGTACCGATTCTTTTCGAGAGATTACTCGCAATCCAAGACGGGCACCAAAACGAACACTAACGGTGTTGGAAGTCGCTCGGAACTGTAGGCTCCCGCACGGCTAAGGCGGATTTTCCCGTGCCAGTAAGCCAGTGACATTGAAGACTTAGCTACTTTTTACGGGACATTCTTTGCGGCTCATGGTTAACTTTTTTCCATGTCAGAACGCAAAACTCGATTTCGTCGTCCGACCCCTTCTGAACAGGAAGTCCTGGATCACTTCCAGATTCGACTCCTGACCAAGGAAGCCGACCTGGAGCGGTTCGATAGTTTGATCATCGAACATCACTATCTGAAGTCGGCCACCTTGGTGGGCGAAAACCTTCGCTACGTTGCCAGCTATCGAGGTGAGTGGCTGGCCTTGCTGGCTTTCAGCGCCGGCTCTTTCAACCTGCGTTACCGTGAACAATTTATCGGATGGACTCCAGAACAGCGTCGTCGCCGTCGCCCGCTGGTGGTCAGTAATTCCCGCTTTCTGGTCTTGCCCGGTTGCCATTATCCCAACTTGCCGAGTCGCCTGCTCAAACTGGTACTCAACCGCCTATCCAATGATTGGCAAGAACGATGGGCCCATCCGGTAGTGCTGGTGGAAACTTTCGTCAATCCGCAATTCTTTCGCGGCACCACTTACAAAGTCAGCGGCTGGTCGGAGTTAGGACCTACTTCGGGCTTTGGTCGGTGTGCTCGGGATTTCTATGAGACCCATGATGAACCCAAGCAGCTTTGGGTTAAGGAACTGGTCAAGGGCGCCGCTCAGAAACTTCGCTCCGCCACACTGCCCCCGGAGTGGGCGGTGGTCGAAGAACAAACCGTGCCCCGGTGCACCACGAAAGTGAAGGAGATGCAAAGCCTGTTGAGCCATCTCAAAGAGCTGCCGGAGTTTCGCTCGCGCGAGGGACTCTTGTATCCCATCGCTGGCATGGTGGCCCTGATTGTCTTGGCCACCTTCGCTGGGGTCGTGCGCGGCCAGCGCGATTTGGCCGCCTTTGCGCGGACCCTTTCCCAGGGACAGTTGCGCGCTCTTGAGTTTCGCAGGCATCGCCAGACCCTGCGCATCCGTTGTCCCAAAGAGACGGTCTTTTTCCGCGTGCTCAAGGCCCTGGATGAGGATCGGTTGGAGCAGATCCTCTTGGGCTGGCAGGAGCAACAGTTGGGGCCGCTCACCGATGAGGTCATCGCCATCGATGGCAAAACTCTGCGTCACGCTCGTGGAGTCCAACTGGTCAGCAGCTTCGGGGTGCAGAGCGGGCGCTGGCTGGGGACGATCGCCGTGGCCGACAAGAGCAATGAGATCCCGGCGGCCCAAGCCCTCTTGGATCGCCAGAACGTGGAGGGCAAATTGGTGGTGCTGGATGCCCTGCACACGCAGGATGTGACGGCACAGAAGATTGTCTTTGAGCGGGGAGGCGATTACGTATTGACGGTCAAAAAGAATCAAGAAACCCTCTACCAAACATTGGAGAAAAAGCTGCAAGCGCAGCCTTTTTCCCCCTCCACTCACGAAGGAAACCCAGGCCCTGGACCGGGAACATAATCGATCCCGGCGGGAGGTGCGTGCGTTAGCCACCTGCAGCGTGACGCCAGAGGAAGTGGGCTTTGCTGCGGCCACGCAGATCGGACGGTTGCGCACGCGGGTTCGGGGATGTGGGCGCAAATCGCAGGAAACTCGCTATCTCATTAGCAGCGCAGAGGTGGAACGATTGAATGCCCAAGGGCTGCTGGACACCAAGCGAGGGTATTGGGCCATTGAGTCGAGCTTGCACTACCGCTTGGATGATACGCTGGAGGAGGATCACAGTCGTGTTCGCTCGCCCCGGGCGGCACGCGTGTTGGGAATGTGTCGCAGGCTGGTCGTGAGTTTTGCCTGCGCCTGGCTCAAAGCAGCCCAGAAAGAGAACTGCCGACTCAGCACGCGGGACTTCCAGGATCATCTCAAACTCCACAATGTCGCGGCGGGCTTTGCACTCATCACAGCCAAGCAACCCTCCGCCTGGCGTGAGGTGGGAGCCTAGGAAAGCTGCCGCACGCATCAAGCGTCAGTCGGCAAACGACGCCGGACCAGCAAGGCTCAAAGGATCTCTGCGTCTTCCCGTCTTAGCCACGGTGAGTTTTGTCCCACTGGTCAGGCAGCCTGGGCTCGCCACTCGCAATTCGATAGTGCCCATGCGCTCCAAGCCGTGCCGCATTTACCTCAATGGAACCTCCCGCCCTGTCCACTCCTGATCTCGACGGACGACGGATGAGAAAAATCAGCCATACCGCACGGCTGCGTTCGCGAGAGTTGGCTTGATTTCTCGTTAAGCGTGATTCAAGTTATGTCCACAAGTGCGGCAACTTGAGAAGTTTCCGCTCCTGAACGGTTTAGGCGGGGCAGCTCTCGGCAAGAGAGCAATTAACCGGTTCGATTCCGGCCGTCGCCGCATAAATTCCACGCCAAATACTATAGTCGAACTGAGCTTGTTCTTAGGAAAGTGAGTGTCAGAGAAAGTGTCAGAGAAAAATTCTACTGGAGTACTGTCTGGCAGTGGAAGATTAGGCTTGATTAGTGAATTAAACCTGCAAAATCTCTATAGATAATATGTGGGTAGGAGGAGCGAGTC
>JBDTOW010000155.1:0-7708 GCA_039933075.1 Verrucomicrobiota bacterium
CGTGGCCCGCATCCACAGAGGCACTCACGAGATCCTGAGCGAGCCGGTCGAGATCCAAATCCACGTCCGCGGTGACGGCACCATCGACCGGAATGTCCGCGCGGGAGATCGATTCGACGACGTTGCTGATTTAGTCGTTTCATCGGCGCTCCAACCTCAAGGAGTTTTGCCGTCGAGACTGAAGCTCGCCGGAAGCGCCCCGGCTCGCGGTTACACCGGAACGCAGATCTTCAGCACTTTCGATGCGACCAAGGAGGAAGGCGAACCCAACCATTGCGGCGAACCGGGTGGAGCCTCCGAGTGGTACGCCTACCAGGCCGAGGCCGACGGGATCATGACCATCGACTCCGGCGGCTCGGATTTCGATACCGTGCTGGCGGTCTATACCGGGCCGGGAACAGATTTTGACAGCCTGGTTGACGTGGCCTGCGACAATGACAGCGGGCAGGATGGCAAAGACAGCAAAGTCAGCTTCGCCGTGACGGCCGGAACGGTTTATTTCATCGCCGTGGATGGCGTGAACGGTGCCAGCGGAACTGCCACACTGAACTACAGCCTCCTCGTTCCGCCGCGCATCAGCGCAATTCCCGACCAGGTCACCGACGAGGATACGCCGACTGGAACTATCCGGTTCACGGTCGATAGCGCAAATCCGCAAGCCACAAGTTTCACGCTCACAGCCAATTCGTCCAACACGAACCTCGTTCCGAACCTGAACATCTTTTTGGGTGCCAACACGACCAATCATACGATCCGAATCATCCCCGCGACGAATCAGTTTGGAACGGCGACGATCACCGTTACCGCGAGCGATGGGACGACGAGTGCGAGTGAGAGCTTCGTGGTGACAGTGAAGACTGTGAACGATCCGCCGACGATGTCCGATCTCAGCACCACATTTAGCCTCTCGCAAAACCAGTTCGGAACGATTCCCTTTACAGTGAACGATGTCGAAACACCGGCGGCAAACTTGACAGTATCCGCGGTTTCTCCTGATACGAATCTGATTTCAATCGTGGACATAGTTACGGGGAATGGCGGGACAAACCGAGACCTAAGGATTCAAACATTTACGGGCACAGGCAACCCTTGCTTTGGTGGTGGCTCGGCAACGATAACCTTGACGGTCGCGGACTCAGACGGAGGAACCACCAACAGAAGTTTCACGGTAAATGTAGGCGCGCTAGGTCGCCCACTTACAATTACGCCTATCCCCGATCAAACGATCATAGTAAACAGATCAACAGCACTGCTCCCGTTTGTTGTAACGGGTCCTGTTCCGCAAGATACCAACCTGGCAGTGTTCGCGACCGCTTCGAACACCAACTTGGTGCCCAACGGAAATATCCTCATCGCCGGAAATGGGACCAGCCGCACAGTCACCATTACGCCCGCGACGAATCAAACCGGCTCAACCGTGGTCTTGGTGACTGCCGTCGATGAATGCGGCCAATCCGCCGGCTCGTCCTTTATGCTCACGGTAAATCCCACGAACACTCCGCCAACAATCTCTCTTCTATCGACCTTTCTGGCTTTTCCCCTGAACTCAGCAACTGGTGCGTCGACTCCATTCACTGTCTTCGACCTGGAAACTCCGGCGGATGCTTTGATCATCACGGCCAATTCCTCGAATACCAACCTTGTCCCCAACACCGCCATCGTATTCGGCGGTAGCGGGACTAATCGCACAGTGACGGTTACGGCGGCGACTAACAACGTTGGTTGCTCGAAGATCACCATCATTGTTACTGACACCGACGGTGCCACTGCAAGTGCTTTGGTCAGAGTACTCGTTGGCCTTGGTTCCTACGGGCCGTACATTTCCCCCATAGGTGATCGAGGCATGATCATGAACACCACGCCGCTCACTATCTCTCTGGCTGTTGACGATTGTGACACTCCACCAGATCTTCTGATGGTCTCCGGCACTTCGTCGAATACGGCGCTGGTGCCCGACGCTAGCATAGTTATTTCAGGGGGAACCAATCGCCTGATGACAATCACTCCGGCAACGAATCAGACCGGGACGACGACGATTACGGTGACGGTCCGCGATACGGATGGTAATATAACGCCCACGTCTTTTGGGCTCACCGTCCTCTCCGAGATCCGCTTGAACGCGCAAAGCATCCTGGCTGGCGGAGCGCTCCAACTTCGCCTCACTGGATTCACTGGCCAGGGCGCGTTGATCCAATCCTCGACCGATCTGAAGTCGTGGCAGTCGATCTACACGAACACCGCTCCCGACGGCCAGTTGCCGCCGCTGGATTTCAAGGCCACCGTCCAGCCCCGGCAGTTCTTCCGCGCCCTGCTTTCCAGGTGAAGCGCCTGCGTGTTTTCCACGCTGATTGCGTTGTGTTCACGCATTTGCTATCAGCGAGTGCCATTCAGTTAATGAAATTGGTCCCGCTGCTAGCCCTCATATTTCATAACTGTTTCTGCCGGGAACCGCGAATCAAAGGTAGGGATGGCGCGCTGCGCCGTCCCCGCCGCGTTCAGCGGCGGAACATTCCGCGGGCAGGGCTGCGAATCCACCTCTCGGTGATGCGCCAGTCCCGCGCCTGCACGGCGCGGGGACGCCGCAGCGCGGCGTCCGGCGGCGTCCCTACCTCCGCCTTCTTGTGGCCTCCACGGTCTCCGGAAGATCGCCATCGTTTTAGCGTGATTACACGGGAAGAGTTCTATCGAGACAATGATCACGTCGGTGCGGAACGTGCAGCCAGACACAGACCGCGGTCCGCTCGCATTCTCGACCCGGCACTTCGGATTGCATACGTGGAATGATCGTTGCTCTTATCGTGTGCGGTCGTATTTTAAGTCAAGCCGTGACCTACCGGTCTGCTGATGATCTAATTGGTCATCCGGTGACTAAAAACGAAACTCTTGGCCGGAAACCATGCTCTTTGGTTGGAGATTCTGACAACGTCGTTCGTTTCTGAATGGAACAAGTTCAGTTCAACACAGCGATCGGCCGGATGCTGGATTGGTGCCAGGATCAGGGCGCGTCCGATCTTCACGCGCAGGCCGGCCGGCCCTATTGCATTCGGGTTCACGGCAAGCTGATCCGTGTTCCGTCCGAGACATTCCCGACCCCGTCAACCGACGATATCAACCGTTCTCTCCACGAAGCTTTTGCGTCCGCCGCATGCGAACGGATCGCGCAACAACGTGAAGTTGACCTGAGTTTCTATTACGGCAACCAGCGTTACCGCGCGAATTTCAGCAAACAGAAAGGCGAGCAATCGTTTTCATTTCGCATCGTTCCGCAGCACCGGCTCAAACTGCGTGATTTGCAACTGCCACTTTCGCTCGCGGAAATCGTAAAAGAACCCTGCGGTCTGGTGCTGGCGACCGGTCCGACCGGCCAGGGCAAAAGCACGACCTTGCGAGCTTTGATCCAGGAAATAAACGAGACTCGCGCGATGCGGATCATCACCATCGAGGACCCGATCGAATATGTCTTCGATGAATGTCTCTCGCAGTTTGAGCAGCGCGAAGTGGGGATCGACACGGCCTCGTTCGCCGACGGCATTCGCAATGCCATGCGCCAGGATCCGAACGTGATTTTCGTGGGTGAAATCCGCGATCGCGAAAGCATCTTTGCCGCGATGCAGGCCGCGGAAACCGGACATTTGGTTTTGACGACGTTGCACGCTGACTCCGTGCCGCAGGCGATTGGCCGGATTCGGGAATATTATCCCACTGCCGAGCAATCGAACATCAGCAGTTTGCTCGCGCGCAATCTCAATACGATCGTCTGCCAGCGTTTGCTCCCGAATCTCGGCGGCACGCGCACTCCCTGCCTTGAAATCCTCAAGCGCGACAGCGGTGTGCAAGAGGCCATCCAAGCGAACGACCTCCATCTATTAAGCGGCATCATCGAGGTCTCGATAAATCAAGGGATGCACACCTTCGATCAATATTTGATTGAACTCCTGGCCGCCGGCGTTATTACCGAGGAGACCGCGACGCATTACGCCGTGAACAAGCACAAGCTGGATATGCACCTGCGCGGCATTGTCGCGCAAACGGCTATCCTTCGACCAGACGAAATGAAATAAACCATGCTCGTCATCTTGCGCATTATTTTTGGCGCCGCGCTCTGGTACATGATTGTGGAGGTGCGTGAAAATGCGCAGTTGCATCCGGACACCGGCGACCTCGCCAATGCGGGTTATCTGGCGATTTGCGTCACCCTCGGGCTCCTGAACGCGATCGTTTGGGCGCCTTTCGTCGGGGCCCGGATCAGTGAACCGATTACTCGCACGCTCACCGGCGGCGCGTTCATCGATCACAAAAATCGTTTCCTCCAATTGATTCGATGGTGCGAACGACGCGGGTACCGGCGAATCGCCTTGTTTCTTTGTTTTTTGGAAGGCGTGCGCCAGCCGTGGATGCCCACGGCGTTTATCCTTGGATTCAATAATTCCAAACCGCGATCGTGGTTTGAAAACATCTACGCCCGCGAAGTGTTTCGCTTCAATTCCACGCAGAACTGTGTTCTGGCTTATGACGCCCTGAAACGGCACGGGATCAACCCAAGACCGCATCCAAACCCGGAGGTCGAGCTCGCCTTGCTCGCTCTCGAAAGACACGTAAGACTCGAGCCCGATAAACTCGTCTTGCCGCCCGCGCCGCAAATTACCTCGCTCCAACGCAACCCGCGAATTCGCATATTCGAAATGGAAATTCCAAGCGAACGAACTGGACCATTTGCTCAATCGGCACCGGCGGCAACCGGACCGGAAGATCCAAGGACGACAGTCATCGCGGAAGCAGCGATCGATCCGGAATCACTGAAACAGCAGCTCTGAAATGTTTTACACGATCCGAAAAGCCATCCTTTGCGCAATCTGGGGGCTCCTGCTCCTGGGCGGTTGGAGGTTATACGCGAATCGCGAAGTTTTCCGTCCGCTGGTCGACCTGGTCCGGGTCTCTCGGGAAATGACATTCGCGCAAACCCCGCAGCCGATCATCGGTCAAATGACCGGGCAGGTTATTCAAGTAACGGCCGCTGATACTTTTCGCGTCAGAAACGCCGCGGGAACCGTCTACCATTTCCGAGTTGATGGTGTGGACGTTCCCCAGCCTGGAGATGCTCAGACTAGGGACCAAGCCCGTTTGTGGACTCATTGCCGAACCAATCTGAGCTCGCTCATTTTGTCCAATCAGGTTCGCATCGATATCACCTCGACCAACCTGAACCGCGGCGGCTGGGGCGTCGTTTATGTGAACGGGACGAACCTCAATCTCAAACTGGTCGAGGCAGGCACCGCCCAAATCAATCCGAACTATCTGAAATCGCTTCCCCTCAAAGAGCAATACGCCTTCCTGGTCACCCAAAAAAAGGCGCGGGAACTGCATCGTGGAATTTGGAAATCGACGAGACAAACTCAGCGCGACTGAGCAGTGACTCGAGCCTGGATCTCAGTAGGACCCGCCACATTACCTTGGACTGCGGCGGCACGACGGCACGACGCCGCTTTTCCTGCACGCCCCGCCACCAATAGAAACCCTCGAAACGGAATGACACCCTCGCCGATTCAACCGTGCAGCCAAAGCGGGAACGTGTTCCCGCAGTCCAAATATACCCGCCCGCTGCCTGGACTGCCCTTCAGAATTCCCAGATAAGCTCTGTAGCTCCAAGCTTGAATCCGCCGTCAATACCCATTCCGATGGAGGAAGTACATGAAGCCGATAAGTCCGATGCACGCGGCGGACATGAATAGCGCTGAGCTGATGCAATAAGAAAGGGCGACCATGACGATACCGCCGAACAACGGGATCATGGCGCGCTGCTTCTTGCCATAAATGAAGAAACCACTTCCGATCGCCCCCCAAATCAACGAGGCGAAAAGAAAGTTGGCGTTTAGCATCGAATCCATATCGGCGAATCAGTTCAACTCAAATCCAGAATCTGGTAGGGACGCCGCGCTGCGGCGTCTCCGCGCCCAGGCGGCGCGGAACGAGCGTCGGCGCACACCAAATCCTCGCGCAATTCGTTCCGTCCGCTCTGCGCGAGCGGGGAAAGCGCAGCGCGCTGTCCCTAACAGGTTGGACGCATGTGCAAAATCTTATTTCCGGTTCAACGAACGGGGCTCAGGAGTGTAGAAGCTAGACCTCATGACAGTAACCATGCATCACTGTTTATTCGGCTCAATTCGGTATTTGATTGAGCGTGTAGTAAAACGTGTCGTGCCACAGAGACGAGCCTTCGGCGCTTTTTACATCCAGAACACGGACTCGAGTCACGTAGCCCGTCCTCAACCCTTCCAGGATCAGTTGCACCTTGAAACGATCCGGAGCCACAACCACCCGGGTCACGGGAATCCCGCTGGCACTGTCTTTCTTTCCGTCATGATCAATTTCGGGCGAACCGTACGCCTCGTGATAGAGATAGGTAAACTGCGCGACATCGTAATTGTCCGCGTTCTGCGCGATGGCGACGTCGACTGGTTGACTAAAGATCAGTTCAAAGCCGTCCCGCCGTGCGCGGACCTCTTTCACTTCAAATGGATCTTCCCCAGTGAAACTCACGCGATCGAGTGAATATTCCCGCGGACCCAATGAAGGCCATGCGCGGTTTTTCAATCCGCCGACGTAGAGTTTTCCATCGGATCCCATCGAAAGCCGATTCACTCCCGAGAGGAAGCCTTTCGCAAACGGCCACACAACGCCCTGCCACTGGCCGCCTACTTTTTCCAAAAAGACGCGCAACACAACGGCATTCTGAAAATCGCCGACCAGCATCTGTCCCATGAATGGTCCGAACCGATTGTCGCTAATTGTAATGAAGCCGCTCGCGGATGGAGCGAGTTTCTTCGGGAACCAAATGGCTGGTTGCAGGAAATCCTTTTTCTTTCCGTAATCTTCCTTCCGCGCGGGATAGCCGGACGGATAACCGTAGTATCGGCCGGCCTGAAGATGATTCAGTTTGCACGCACCGAGCCAGTTGCCTTCGTTGTCGGTGGCAAAGAGATCCTGCTCGGGTCCGTAGAAGCCCAGGCCATTCGGCGCGCGCAAGCCGCTGCAAACGCTTTCGAGACGTTCCCCGTCCGCGCTGATCTTTACGCACCAGCCAACGTAAGGCACGTCCCACCGGCCACGCTGTCCGCACAGTGCGACGTAAAAGCTGTTTTGCCGATCGATGACCGGTCCAAAGGCGAACGAGTGATAGTTGCCGGAGAAACCCCAGTCGTCGTTGACGCTCTCGTAGCGATCGGCCTCGCCGTTGTTGTCGGAATCAATCAATCGCGTGAGTTCGCATTTCTGAACGACATAGATCTGGTCGTTGAGCACTTTGAGGCCGAGCGGCTCGTTGAGTCCACGCGCGAAGCGTCGGTAGGTAGCCAGTTCAACCGGTCCCTGCGCATTTTGGACGACATAAACCTCGCCTGGCCATGTGCAGATCGCTAAATCTCCGTTGGACAACCAGTCCATTCCGGTCACGAGCAGTTCGCTCTCTTTCGGCACGGAAAAATGTTCGACCCGGTAAAATTCATCGCCTGCAGTTCGACCCGCACCGGTCTTGTCGCCAGCGAGAATTTTTGGGGCCGCCGATTTCTCATTGTTGGCGCTGCCAAGCGAGACTCTCCGTTTGGCCATATTCACCTGGGGGTTCGCCAGCATCGGCAGGAGATTGATTGCCTCGGAAACGTCTTTAACGACTGCCGTCGTGATCTCGATGGCGATCGGATTGATGTGCGCG
>JBDTOW010000156.1:0-7672 GCA_039933075.1 Verrucomicrobiota bacterium
GGGAGAACGAGGCGTCGCCACCAGGCCCCGGCAATTGAAATAGCTTGAGTGGCACTTCAAGTCTCGGTGCCCGCCATTCTTCAACCGCCCCGTTGACGTCCAGGGTCCGGACCGTTTGAACTCCCTCCACAAGCCTGACACCGCGAATTTGCCGGGGGACTTTCACGTAATCCCGAGGTTGCGACAGAGCCTGGGCGTCCCAGAGCATGAGCTTGCCATCCTTGCCGCCCGTCACAATCCGTGAGCTTCCGGGAACGCGCCTCAGCCCCCACAACTCCTGCTGCGATCCAATCAGCCGGGCCGATGTCTTGCGTTCGGCCAAATTCCAGACGCGAACGGTCTGGTCGGCGCCGCACGAGACCAGGGTCTGATCGCTGTCGATGAACTGGATGCCACCGATCCAGCCGTCGTGTCCGACGAGGGATTCCCCGATTCTTTTGCCGGTGGCCATCTCGAGAATCATGATTGAGTTATCACCAGCATCGGCTCCCGCGAGCCATTGGCCGTTCTCTGAGCAGGCGAGGACGCTGAACACCTTGCCGATTTGGGTGTGCCATACGGATTGGCCAGTCTCCAAATCCACGGCTTCGATCCCGTTCTCTTGTGCGGCGATGAGGCACCGGGTTCCGTCGGGAGAGACGACAAATGAGTCAGGCTTAGCGTAGGAAAACGCCAGGTTGTGCCGGGTGGCGTGGCGTTTGGAGACCTTGCCTGATGCCGTCTCGAAGATCAGCAACCGGGCCGGTTCTCCGCTCACATAGGCAGCCAGCCGAGCGCCTCCCGCCAAAAAGCCGACGGCAAAACATTGATCCTCTCCGTGTGGTTTGGCCGCGCGCGGGCTCATCTGGGTGTCCGCTCTTCGCGTCTGGCCCGGTTCTCGTAAGAAGTCCTCGCTCCGAGCGCTCCACAGCAGGGAACCACTGCCCACGTCCAGCAAACGGACCTCCAGAGCGCCCGCTACCGTGTTTCCACTAACGGCAAGCCAGGGTTGTGAGGGATGAAACGCCAGCCGCCAGACATTGAGGTCGTCGGCCAAAACCTTTGGGGAGACGGTACCGTTGATTCGCGCCACGGTCACGCCGGAGGGTCGGCCGCTCGTCGCCGCAACAAACTGACCGTCCGCGGAAACCTGCACGGACTCGGCGATCGTCGGCAATTGAGTGATGGTTCTGAGCGCATCACTTCGGCAGAACTGCCAGAGATAGCGCCACTCCCAGCCACGCAGGTCGGTTTCGCTCTCCTTCGGCCGGTGCCGGTCGAGGATCTCCATCGCGCGGCCGTAGTCGCTTCCGTCGATGGCCTGCTAGACCGATTAAACCGGTCAGAAGGAGTGATGTTGCTTTCATTGTTTTTCTTTTTTTGTTTTTTAGGCGGCAAGCGGTCCGAGAATTCGGAGACTGCTACCCGGGTCACACAATAAGGCCACAGCACTCCAAGTAATGAGAGAGTCCGGCGTTTCAGCCGGACTCTCCAGAGATAACGGCGGCGGTTCTCAAGACAGCCGTATCGCCGAATCAGTTTTCATGTCCCAGAGCAGCCAGGGGCCACTGACCATCTTGATGTCCGTTATTTGCTTTTTTCTGCTCCGACCGAGTAGCCTGCAAAATATCCGGAGGGGACAGGCCCGCTGAGGTGGCCGTTTTTGGTTGTGCGAAAAACGTCGCCGGCTTTCCCGATCTGATATGTCGTGCCGTTGACAGAGAAGCGAGAGGTCGATGTGATCGTATCCTGATTCACCACCGTGAAGGCCTGAGTAACAGTGTCCACGATAACTTGTTGACGCAGTGTCGAGATTTGGATGGGTGTACCCACTCGAAACGAATCCGGGTCGGAGAAATTCCCGACTGGCGCGGCATTCAAGTAAACCGTGGTCGTGCCTTCTCGGGAAATAATTCGCAATGGCCCGTTGACGGTGACCCGCAAATTCGTCGTTTCGCGGTGAAACGTAAACCAGGCCGTGCTTTCATTTTCCGGCGTTCCCGCAAACAATCCATCGACGCCTTTGATGTAGGTGTAATAACCAAACTGGGTCGATGTCGTCGGTGTGAGATTGATGACCTGGCCAATGATCTCGTAGAGAAGCTGCCCTTCATCGACTTTAATCATCTCGACGTTTTCGTGGGACCTGGACTCGCTGGCCTGCGCCCTCTCAAGAGAACTCGCTGTGGTCAGGATAATGAGACCGAGCATCGCCAGGGCTGCGGCAAAGCGGGGAGCGGCTGTAAGAGTATGTGGATCCAGTGATTTGTTGATCGTCTTCATCGCTGATACACATGTAAGGTTCTTGATTGTCTTCATAGGTTCTGTCTTTTGTTTTGTTTTGTTTTTGTTGGCTACTGCGAAAGCCCGGGTTGCCGACGGAATTCCAATTCCGTCCTGCCGACCTTCCGCGTAGATTGTTTCGCCTGCATTTTTTGTTTGGCCCACTCCTGCGAGCAGCGGAAATTCACGGTTTCAAACGACACTTCATGCGTTGAGGTTTTGAGCCTCTTTCAATCAGGATTTAATTACTGACAGGGATTTGCTTTTTTACCTTGGCCGAACCCCCAACGGGATTCTGCAATAAGCCCAGGGTTGCGAGGCACGAGCTACCCTGGGAAATCGTGGCGAAAACGACCTCAACTCCAATGGCGTTGTGGGATGAGGTTGCGCGAGCGGGGCACAACCCCGCTGGGGTTGTGACTTTCGTCGGGCCGCGTTCCCAGGGTAGGCGCGGTGCCCCAACCCAGGGCTTTGGGACGGAATCCCGTTGGGGTTCATGGATTCCAGTTCTTCGCGGCTCGTATTCATGGCTGCTTGATTTCCGCTTTCTCCTTGGCCTCCGCCGCGGCGATTTCTTCGAATGAAGGGACCTGCCACAACCACATGTACGGCTCGGGGTCAAGGAAGGAGCTGACGGCCAGGGTGCGGCCGTCCGGAGAGAAGCGAATGGACCGGCAACCGCCGTGAAGAAGTTCCAGTGTCGCCATCTCTTGTTCCGTGGCGACATTCCAGAGTTTCACCTTGCGGTCGTCACCGCCGGTGGCGAGCGTCCTGCCATCCGGCGAGAAGGCGACGCCCATGACGGCTTGAACGTGACCCTTGAGCGTGGCTTTGGGGTTTCCGGAAGGGATTTCCCAAAGCCGCGCGGTGTTGTCCCAATGGGCGGTGGCCAGCAGCTTGCCATCCGGAGAAAACGCCAAGGATGGAACAAAGTCGTTCGGTCGGACGAACTCGCGTAGACGACGGCCTTCATGGACGCCCCAAATGCAAACGCGCGAGTTGTCTGTTGTTGAACCCGCCAGCAGCCGTCCGTCGGAAGAGAAGATGACGCACACAAGCCTCACTCCCAAGGGTAGGAATCGCCTGACTTCGCGATGCGTTGCCATATCCCATAATCTCATGTCGCCGTCTGCGCCGCTGGTGGCGATTAATTGGCCATCCGGAGAAAGCGTCGCTGTTGACACTCCCGTTTCGTGGACCCGCCGCTGCGCCACGCGAGTCATCGTCGCCAGGTTCCAATGCTCCAGGACGCCATTGGTCATGCCAAACACAGCGTTTGGCTCGAAACCGCGAACATCCGCCCAAGTATCCATTCCTCTCCAAGTGAAGTTATCGAGAGGAATCGTGGTCACGGCACCGTCCGCGAGGTGCCACGATTTGTAGCCCTTAAAACCGTCGCCCCCTTTATAACCCTGGACGACGAGCAGGCGGTTATCGGCCGAAAAGCCGGTGATTAGCCCGCATCCTGGAAGCATGCGTCTCTCGTGTCGCGTGGTGGCGTCCCACAACTTCGTCGTGCCTTCCCTGGAACGTGACGCCAGCATGCGCCCATCCGGCGAAATGGCCACCGACCGGACTTCTTCGAGGTGCCCGCGCAGCCGCACTATCACCGTCCGCTTCTCCGCATCCCATAGGATGACCGTGCGGTCGCCGCTGGACGTCGCGAAGGTTCGGCCATCGCGCGCATAGGTAAAGGCCGTGATCGCGCCCGTGTGTTCGTGCCGCGTATCCACTACCGAGCCCTCCGCGACGTCCCAGACCATGAGTCCGCCGACCCAGTCGCCGATCAGCAGATGCTTGCCATCGGGCGCGAACGCAGCGGATCCGAGCTTGAAAGGAAACGACGTAAAATTCGTCCGGACGGTCAGTGAGGGAAAATCCCAAACCTGGAACTGGGCGACCTCGCGCCCGCCCGGATGCCCCGCGGTCACGAGAAGTTTCCCGTCCGGCGAGAAGGCCACGCCGTGGCGTGACTGGGAGGTAAATACTGGCCCGCCCGCGCAGTAGCCCTTTTGCTCCCAAGTCTCCGTGCTCCAGACGATATAGCTGCCATTGGCGACTGTGGTCAGCCATTGCCCGTCTTGATGGCCGCCAGGTGTGCCTGTGACCAGGCATTTCCCGTCTGGCGAAAACACGGCGGGATAACGCGCATCTGGCAGCGACCGCACTTCCAGCCATGACTCGGTGCTCCAGAGCTTCACGTGGGAGTCGTGGCCGCTGGCCAACAGATTGGCTTCCGGCGAAAAGGCGAGAGTGGTGGCGGCATTGGGGATTGTGGCCACGACGGCTTGGGACGGCAATTCGCGGATGACAATCCGATCGCCACCATAGGCCAGCCACCGGCCGTCCGGGGAAAAGGCCAGACCGGACCCGCCCGCGTCGCGGAGTGTGACCTTCTCGTCGGACTGGCAAAGCTGCCAGAGGTGGCGCCACTCGAAGCCGCGTAGATCCTCCTCACCGCTCTTGGGCCGTTGACGGTTCAGCAGCTCGATCGCGCGGGCGAGGTTGTTTTCGGCCAGCGCCTGAAAAGCGACGTTGATCTCGGCGGCAAAGGCGTTGCGACGCGTGGTGGCCCAGGCATCCTTCGCGACCCCAGCCTGGATTCGCGAATCTTCCTCGGCCAGCACAGCGCGGTCGCGGTCGGCGCGAGCTCTTTCGGCAAACGCTTTCTCGGCCCGTTCGGCATTGGTTGCGCGCACCGCCTGCCAGGTGCTCACCACCACGCCCAGCAACAACGCGCACGCCACTGCGCCGACTGCGCTCAACGCCAGCTTGTTCCGCCGCCAAGCTTTCTGCAAGCGATACGCCGCACTCGGCGGACGCGCGACGACCGGTTCATTGTTCAGGTGGCGTTTGAGGTCCATCGCCAGGCCATTGGCCGTTTCGTAGCGCCGGGCGCGATCTTTCTCCAAACACTTCATCACGATCCAATCGAGATCGCCCCGCAGCAAAGCAATCGTTTGCTTCACTTGTAGCAGCCGACGTGAGCAGGCTCTGATTTCTTCTTCGGATTTCGCGGTAGGGCGCGTCACTCCGTGCGCGCCGCTGACGGAATTACATTCTGTTGAAGACGGCGCGCACGGAGTGACGCGCCCTACCTCAACGGCTGCTACGAGCGTCTGGCTGAGTTTCGTGCTCGGGCGCACCGGCTCCTTCTCGCGGATGGTCTTCCGCATCGCGTCGATGCCCGAGGCCATTAGTTCCTTCGCATCGAACGGCGTGCTGCCGGCCAGCAGTTCGTAAAGCAACACGCCCAGGCTGTAGATGTCGCTGCGCGTGTCGATGTCCAGGCTGGTCATCACCGCTTGCTCGGGGCTCATGTAAGCGGGCGTGCCGATGAGCGCTTCAAACTGCGTGAAGAGCGTCTTGTCCGTCAGCCGCGCTTCGGTGGCTTTGGCGATGCCAAAATCAATCACCTTCGGCACGGCGACCCCATCGTTGATGGTGACGAGGATGTTCGAGGGCTTGATGTCGCGGTGGATTATGCCCTTCTGATGGGCGTGTTGGATGGCCTGGCAAACCTGGATGAACAGGTCGAGCCGGTCCCGCGTGGAAAGCCTGGCTTCGTCACAATACTCCGTGATCTTCACGCCGCGCACCAGTTCCATGACGAAGTAAGGCCGGCCCGCGTCGGTGGCGCCGCCATCGAGCACCTTGGCGATGTTCGGATGATCCATCATGGCCAGCGCCTGGCGCTCGGCCTCGAAACGGGCAATGACACTCTTGGTATCCATGCCCAGCTTGATGACTTTGAGCGCGACGCGGCGTTTGACCGGCTCGCGTTGTTCGGCCATATAGACAACGCCGCAGCCGCCCTCGCCAATTTTCTGAAGCAGCTTGTAGCGGTCAATCCGCATGCCGACGGCTTCCACGGGAGCAGCGCCTGGTGGGGGAACCATGGTGCTGGCCGGTTGATCCAAATCGAGAGGGTCGTCTGCGAAAAACTGACCGGCGCGGGCGTCGGCTCGCAGCAAGGCATCGATGCGCCCGCGCAGAGCTGAATCGCTCCCGCAGGCGCGATCCAGGAAGGTCGCGCGCGATTCCGCCTGGGTCAGTTCACGAGCCGCGTTGAAGATCGCTTCTTCAATCGGGTCGAGCGGAGTTCCGGATCGCGGTTCTGATTTCATGCCTTCACCTCTATCAACGTTTTCTCCCACCGAATCCCGCCAAGAATTTTTCGGTGTGGACTGCGGACATTCCGATCCGCGGCAGCTTCCGCACGGCAGTGAAGCTGAGAATGACGCCCTGGTCGCGCAAGACACGCTCGGCGGACAGGCACATCCGCGCTCTCCCCTCGACTCACGAGCATCGTCTCAAGAATCTTTCATGGCTTCGATGCGCTGAAATAGCCACGCCCGGGCGTAATTCCACTGCCGTTGAACCGAACGCTCGGAGATGCGCAGGATTTCGGCGATCTCCGGTTCGCTGAGGCGGCAAAGAACCGCAGCTTGACGATCTCCGCACGTTCGGGCGAGGCGGCCTGCAATTCGGCGAGCGCGTCATCCAGTTGGAGGAGAATTTCCTCCTTGGCGGGCGCGGCGATTTCAATTTCATCAACGTCCACGCGCTCGGCATTCTGGCCATGACGCGCGCGCAGGCGGCGGCGGGCGCGATCAATGAGGATTTGCCGCATGGCTTCAGCGGCGGCGCGGAAGAAATGCTGGCGGTCGTGCCACGTCGCGCCATCGCAACCGGCAAGTTTGAGCCAGGCTTCATGCACAAGGGCGGTGGCTTGGAGTGTCTGGCCGGGCGGTTGCTGGGCCATCTTGCTCGCGGCGAGGCGGCGCAACTCGTCGTAAACGAGCGGGAGCAATTCCTCGGCGGCTGTCGGATCGCCGTGCTGAACGCGGTCGAGGATGCGGGTCACGTCGCTCACGGGCACAGGCTATGTGATCGCCACGGAATGTGGAATCTCGAAAGAACAAACCGGAACACGCTCGGCGTAAACGCTGCGCTGGTTTACATGGCGAAGATGCGCATCAGCCGGCTGATCAAGGCTGAGATTCGGGGATTGGAAACGAAGATCATTTGAGCGAGATCTCTCAGGCCAGTTAATGGCCAGTCCGCAGCGCAAAAAAATCGTCATCAATCCGTAAGTAGTGGTCCACACACTTGACTCGAAGTCTAGTTGCCAGAAGGTCTTGCCGCACGTTGAACTTGGCTCATGGACTTTTCGGCATCGCTCTTCGCCCGGGAGACGAGACCAATGAGGCTGAGTCGTGAACCGGCTTTCAACCTGCGGGTACCTGTCATGAGTGAGAGAAGTGTTCGTCAAACGGAAGTGGCTTGCGTCAGGCGAGTGGAAGGGGTTTTCTGGAACGGCCATGCTGAAACATGAAGTTGCGATTCGGTTGGGATGCTTTCTTGGCATTTTCTCCTTGTTGTTACTTTGGGAGTGACTTGGCCCGCG
>JBDTOW010000157.1:0-7663 GCA_039933075.1 Verrucomicrobiota bacterium
CAGTAGATCGAGAAAATCATCCTCGAGGGCGACCCGGAGATGCTCGGTCGAGACGCGAGCGCCTTTCGTTGGCAGATGCTTCTCGACAAAGCGCGCGGCGCGCTGCGGCGTGAGGACGTTCAGGTTGCGGCGGCGAATCTCTTCCTTGGCGGTTTCGGGGTCCGCGTCGGAGGGCGGCATTTCGAGAGTCAGGTCCACGGACGCGCGCTGACGACGGGCGGGCGAGAGCGAGTCAGCGCCGAAGAAAATATCGACCTTTGGCGAGAGCAGCGTCATGCCCGGTTCGCCGGCCAGAAACGCAAAGGACTTGCCCGCGTGAAGACGGGCGGCTTCGTCGAGATAGGCTTTCACCTGTTCCGGTCGACGCCCGCGCATTTCAGTCTGGTAGCCGTGGCGCGCGTTCGACAGCCGGGCGAAGTCGGCCATGCGCCCGTCGATCAGGTGCTGCTTCACGGGAATGGCAGCCAGTTGACGATCCAATCGCACCAGCCAGCGCTCGGCTTCGACATAAGCCAGGGAAGTGTCGAGGCCGAGATGCTTCGCCAGTCCTTCGGCAAGACGCTGCTTGATGAACGGATCGTAGAGGGCTTCCTGCACGGTCGAGCGGGCTTGATTCAGGCGCGGCAGCAAACCCGCTTCCTGCAACGCGTCATAACAGATCATGTGCTCGCCGGCGTGAAACTCGACAAGGAACCGCTGCAAGGTTTCCTGCGCCGAAGCGCTTTCGCGTTGAGCCATCTCCTGTTGGAGAATCAGCGTTTCGACGGCGTGCATTTGGTCATCGGCGCGCCCGGCTCGATCGAGCAGGTCCTTCACCGTCTGGCGCATCTCTTCCGGGCCGAGACGATTCGGGTCGAGGGCTCCCTCGCGAAGCAAGTCACTGCACAACGAGCGAAGGGTGGCGGCGAAATCCTTCAACTCGGCTGGCCGGTCTTCCGCCAGGTCGCGAAGGAGGCGCAACAGGCGGCGAAGCGGCGGCGTAATCAAAACGTAATGCTCATCCAAACTCACACGGCGTGGTTCAAGCCAATGCACTTCGATGAGCTTGTTGAAGAATTGCGCGGCGCGTTGGTTCAGGTCGCGGAACCGGCCGCCCTCGTCCTCGTCGAGTTGGACATCAGGATGCCGCACCAGCACTTCGCGAATGAGCATTCGAGCTTCAGCATGAGCCACCTGCCCGCCTTCATCAGCCGCATCCACGAGCCGCTCGGCGCAGTCCACGTAAACGGCCGCGGTGGGCCGGCTCAGCGGGCGAAAAAACCCACCGCCCAGAAGCGGCAATAGCTTGGTTCCCAGCGATATCGGTTCGCAACTGTTCATGATTGGCGACTCAGGCCTTGGTTCACGCGTGCGGATGATGAAACAGATTGCGCCGGGTGGCGAGGGGTTTTGCGAAGTGGGGTACGGGGCGTTCGCGCTCCAGAGCATCGATGAGGAACAGCGCCGCCGTCAGCACTCCCAGCACCAGCCGGTTGATCACGGGATCGAGGTGGCGATGGTCGAGGTGAACCTGAAAACTGCCGTCGCGCACCCGGGCCAACCCCTCGGAGAGATCGCGTGGCAGCGCCTCGATGAACCGCTCCCAATCAGGCCCGCGGATGAAACGGAAAATCCGTGTAACCTCGCGCATCCGGCGCCGACCACACTTTCACATCCGCCGGCGGATTCAATTCCCATCCGTTTGCGAAGCGTTCTACGAGATCCGGATTGCTCAGGAACGGCCGCCCGAATGAGATGAGGTCCGCCTGGCCGGACGCAATCGCCGCTTCCGCCGTTTCCTGTGTGTAGCCGCAATTCCCGATCAGTGGTCCGGCAAACACCGCGCGAAATTCGGGGAGCGTCATGGGTTTGCCCTGCTCGTGAAAACCAAACCCGAGCCCGTCCACGACATGCAGATAAGCCAGCCCGTATGAGTTCAATTGCGCGGCGACATACGTGAATGTCTGCCGAAAGTCCGGCGCGCCCATGTCGTTGAAATTCCCATTTGGTGAAAGGTGGACCGCCACCCGGTTCGCCGGCCAGACAGTGAGGATCGCCTCAGTGATTTCCTTGAGGAAACGGGACCGATTCTCCACGCTGCCGCCGTAGCGGTCGGTCCGCTGATTCGTCTTGGACTGGAGGAACTGGTCAATCAAGTAACCGTTAGCCGCGTGAATTTCCACGCCGTCAAACCCGGCGGCCTTCGCCCGCTCCGCCGCCCGCCGGTAATCGTTCACCACCGCGCTGACTTCCGCCGTCTCGAGCGCTCGCGGCGTCTCATAAGGTTGTTTGCCGATCGGGGTGTGGAGGTAGTCGCCGTTGATTTTGATGGCCGAGGCCGACACCGCCGGTTGCCCCCCATGAAAGCTGCTGTGCGAGGCGCGGCCGCAATGCCAGAGCTGAAGAAACACCGGAGTGCCCCGAGCGTGCAGCGCGGCAACAATCTTCTTCCACCCGGACTCCTGGGCGTCGTTGTAAACGCCCGGTGAATCGACCCAGCCGAAGCCTTGCTCGGAGATGACCGTTGCCTCGGTGATGATCAGCCCGGCCGAGGCGCGTTGCGTATAGTATTCCGCCATCAAATCGTTCGGCACGCGCTCTCGCCCAGCCCGCGCTCGCGTCAGCGGAGCCATGACTACGCGGTTGCGCAAGGCCAGCCCGCGCAGGTCAAATGTGGAAAGCAAATGCGGTGAGTGAATATTTGTGGAAGCTATTGTCATAATTTGTCGAGTTTCAACAGAACTTCCACGTGGAAGTTTTTTTTCAGTTCGGTTCGGCGCTCGCTTGGCGTCGGTTCGGGCCAGCAAACGCTCGCGCACTTTAACTGGATGCTCAATGATTATCCAGCGAAGCGGGCGATTCATTCTCCGCCGACTTTCTCCAGCATACGCTCGATGCGGCGGTCAGGGATGAGCCAGAGCAGCGCGACGATGACATAGAGCGCGTGGGAAATCCAAGGAGTGACCAATGCCAGCGGGATGGCGACCAGATACACCACGATCGAGAGCTTGCCCTTCCAATCCCTGCCGAGCGCCCGCGCCAGCACCGACTGCGGGCCATGCCGGACGATAATGGCGAGCTGGAGAACGTAGTAGGCCACCGCCGCCATCAGCAACACTATGCCATACGTGGCCGTCGGTATTGGGGTGAAATGGTTCTCGCCCATCCAACCCGTCGCGAATGGAAACAGCGACAGCCAGAATAGCAGGTGGAGGTTCGCCCACAGGATGCCGCCGCTGACGTGGGGCGTGGATTGGAACAAGTGATGATGGTTGTTCCAGTAGATGCCGACGTAGAGGAAGCTCAACACGTAGTTGAGGAACACGGGCAAGAGTGGCTTGAGCGCGGTGAAATTGTCGCCGTGCGGCACTTTCAATTCCAGCACCATGATCGTGATGATGATGGCGAGCACGCCATCGCTGAATGCCTCGAGCCGGTTCTTCGTCATGCGGGTCGCATCCTGCCTCAACTCCGGAGCAATTTAAAAACAAAGTTGCGTGATGCATGATCTTGTTTAGTTGAGGTCGAAAAGGATCGCTTCGGTTTGCAGCGTAGCGGTCAGCGTGAGCGTTCCGGATTCTTCGGTGCTCGCGCCATCGCCGGTGGTCAGGGCAACACCATTGAGTGCCAGCGACCCTTCGGCAATTTGCAGCCATGCCCCACGGCCAGCCTTGAGTTCGTGCGCCACGGTCTTTCCGGGTTTGAGCCGGATTCGATAGATGTCCGCGTCCTGATGAATGGTTGCCGAGCCATCACGGCCGTCAGGCGAGATGACGAGCACCTTGGGTGCGTCAGCCTGTTCGGGTTTCGGATGCCACTCGGTGTAGCTCGGCGTGAGACCGCTTTCGCGGGGCTGAATCCAGATTTGCAGGAAATGGAGCGGCTCGGTGCGGGAAGGATTGAACTCACTGTGCGTGATGCCCCGGCCCGCGCTGATAAGTTGAATTTGTTCCGGTTTGAGCACACGGCCATTTCCCATGCTGTCCTTGTGCTCCAGCGCACCGTCCAGCACGTAGCTAAAAATCTCCATGTCACGATGTGGATGCGTGCCGAAGCCCTGGCCCGCAGCGACACGGTCGTCGTTGATGACACGGAGTGAGCGAAAGCCGATTTGGGCCGGGTCGTAGTAATCGGCAAAGGAAAAGGTGTGATTCGATTTCAGCCAGCCGTGGTCGGCCTGGCCGCGTTCATTTGCCCGTCGGATTCTAAGTTCATTCGCTGTCGTTTTCATGTGAACAGTATGATCGCTTCGCTCGACTCCGGCTAATGCCGAGTTCTTGGCCTGAGCCTGCCTTTTAGTTATGCTGTCCCGCATGGAACTCCGACAACTGCGTTACTTCGTGGCGGTGGCCGAGGAAGGCAACATCAGCCGCGCCGCGAAGAAGATTTTCCTGACCCAGCCCGCCTTAAGCCGCCAGATCAAGGCGCTCGAAGACGAAATCGGACAATGCCTGCTGGAACGCCAGGCCCATTCGATCCGGCTCACGCCGGTCGGCGAAGCGCTTCTCACCGAGGCCCGCGAGCTCCTCGATCACGCCGAAAAGGTGCTCGAACGGGCGCGCGCCGTGGGCGGCGGACTGCGCCTGCGCGTCGGCTACGCGCCGTCGCTCGCCGCCGGTCTGTTGTCCACCGCCGTGGAAAACTTCACCCAGACACACCCGAACGCCCGCGTGGAGTTGTTTGACCTCTCGACCCAGGAGATGCTCGCCGGGCTGGAGGGTGACAGGCTGGACGTCGCGCTCACCGTCTCGCAAGAGGACGGCTCGCGCGGACTCACCTGGACGCCGGTGGTGCGCGCGCCCTGGCGGCTCGCGGTGAACCGCAATCATCCGCTGGCCCGGCGGTCGCGGCTGACGCCTGCCGAAGTCGCGCATGGACCGTTGCTCGTTTTTTGCCGGCGCGATTATCCGGAGTATTGGGACATCATCACCGGCTGGCTGCGCGAACACCGGCAGCGGCCAAAGATTGCAGGTGAATACGACGGCGTGGACAGCCTGATGGCAGCCGTGGAGTCAGGGCTGGGAGTCGCCATTGTCGCGACCCGCCAGGGGCGCTTCGTCCCGGAGCGCGTCCGGTTGAAACCGCTGTCCCCTGCTCCGCAGGCGTTGTGCATCGCCGCCGGCTGTCGCGCGAACCGGGCGGACGATAAACCGCTCGCCGTGTTCGTCGAGGAGTTGCGCAACGCCGCTCGGACGGTCGGGTAAAACATCGCGCCATTATTCACCAACGCCCCGTCTCTCCCTTCGCTGCTGTTCTACAACGTCTGTTGTTGGATAAAGCGCTGCACCCAGGAGAAGTTGGCATACCCCTTGGGTGGGAAGCCGGTCACCAATTGTGCCGAGGGAAACCGTCGGCTCCACCAAGTTTTCCAAGCACGACTTGTTCGGGCTGAATGATGTCGGCAACCGAGTATGCAAAGTCTTGTGTGTGAGAAAACGCACAGACCTGGTTCGATGTGGCCGGGTTGGTCGCAGCTTTTAGAGTGTCCCAAAGTGGGTTTGAGAGTTCAGCACTTCGAACGCGCGCACAGTAGCAGCTCCGCGGGTTTCAACGCCAAGTTTGTCGAACATTTCCTGGACATGCTTTTTCACGGTGGACTCCGTGATGCCGAGGATCGTGGCGATGTCCGAGTTCGTTTTGCCCTGCGCGAGCCAGAGCAGCGCCTCGGCGGCACGCGGGGTGAGGCCGAGCGTCAGCAATGGTTCGGAGGAGGAAAAGTCAGGCTTGAATTCGCGGTTCACCTGTTGTCCGGAGCGGCGCAAGCGAACTTCAATTGCACGGACCAGGTCAGCATTGGCGACCGGCTTGGTCAGGTAATCATCCGCTCCCAGATTCATGCCGCTGCGAAGATCGTCCTTCTCGCCTTTGGCGGTGAGAAAAATAAACGGAATTCGCGCGAGCGATGCATCCGTTTGCAATACCTGCAGCACACCGTAGCCGTCCAACTCAGGCATCATGACGTCGCACAGGATTAAATCGGGTTTTTCTCGACGCGCCGCCTCGACTCCCTGGCGCCCGTTTCCAGCCGCGATGGGTTCGTAATTGTAATAGCGGAGGAGAGCGGTGATGTTGCGCCGCATCTCCGGCTCATCTTCAATGACCAGTATCTTTTTCATGGTTCCTTTCAAAAACTGGAAGCCTCACCCTCACGGTGGTGCCTGCGCCAATTTTGCTGTCAACCTGCACGCTTCCGTGGTGGAGATCGGCGCAGCGTTTCACCAGCAGCAGGCCAAGCCCGGTGCCGGGACGAGTTCCTACGTTGCCTCCGCGATGAAAGGCCTTGAACAATTGTTGTTGATCGTCATCAGAAATGCCAATCCCCTCATCACAAACGACGCACACGGCTTCATGCCCGTCCCTTTCAACCGCGAAATGCACCGTCGCTCCCGGCTCCGAATACTTCACGGCGTTACTCAAGAGATTTGTAAAAATGTGCCCGAGCACTCGCTCATCCGCCTACGCTTCGGGGGGAACAGAATTAAGCGACACTTCGGTGACGCACCTGCGGTTTGTCGCCGAGAGAACCTCATCCACGACGCGGCGGCAAAATAAGTTCAGGTCGAGCGCGGCGGGTTGAAAGTCCAGTTTGCCCGCATCGAGTCGGCTGAGGACGAGGACCTCTTCCATCATGCCGGCCATCCGGCGGGTATTCCTGGTGATGGACTCCAGTTGGTCGTCCCGCTCGCCTGGCTGCATTTTCCCGTAGAAGTCACGGAGCAATTCGGCCGAGGACTGGATAATGCCGAGCGGAGTGCGGAACTCATGGGAGACCATGGACACAAAATTACTCTTGAGCTGGCTCAGTTCTTTTTCCCGCTCGAGGGTCCTGAGCAACTCCTCCTCGGCTCGCTTTCGCTGGGTGATGTCCACAGCCATTGAAAGCATGTGCGGTGTACGCCTGGATGATTTGGCGCCCGCTCCATTCGATTCGGGTGAGCGCGACTTCCATCGGAATATCCTTGCCGTTCGGAGCGCGGGCAAGCCACTCGAAACGAACGCTGCCCCGGGTCATGCATTCTTCGATATATTTGGCGGCTATCACAGCGGATCTCTCTCCGCTTGGCTGGAAAGGCGGCGCCAGATCACCCGGGTGTTTACCCAGCAGCTCCTGCGGGCCTTGGCAGCCAAAGAGCCGCACGGCGGCGGAATTAACCTCCAGGAGCTGGTTCTCGTCATGGAGAACCACTCCGTGGCTCGAACCTTCAAACAGCGCGCGAAACTTCTCTTCCGATTCACGCAGGGCGCGTTCCGCGCGTTTGCGCTCCGTGTTGTCCATGATGCTGGCGCGAATCAGATTCTGGCCTTCCGCCGGCAGGCGCAACAGCCGGACTTCGGTAGGAATCAGCCGGCCATTGGGTTGTTGTTGATGGATCCATTCGAAGACCGGCATTCCTCCCGCCAGGGCTTCAGCCATCAATTCGCGTGCAAGCTCGCTGGAGCGACGTCCACTCGGTTGAAATTCAGGGCTGACATCGGCGGGAGTCAGCTCTGCCAACTTTTCCATCGGTACACCATAAAGATGGCAAGCGTGTTCGTTCCCGAAGAGAAACCGTCCGGTGTCCCCATCGAAAACGACGATGGCTTCCGGGGCATGCTCGACCAGGGCGCGGAAGCGCGCTTCACTCGTGCTGAGTGCGGCCGTGCGCTCGGTCACCCGGCGCTCAAGGGACTGGTTCAGTTCAAC
>JBDTOW010000158.1:0-7643 GCA_039933075.1 Verrucomicrobiota bacterium
GCGCCTGATTGAAATGATCGGGTTGAGAGAAGAATGAATTGGGGCAACATCGCAAAGGGGGCCGGGCAAAGTGAAACTGGCTGAAAGACCGCCTTAACCGCGGGTAAGACCGCTCGTCCAACGGGCAGATTCGTTTAGTGTTTTTCTTTGTCCGGTTTCTTTGTCGGCGGGTGCTAGTATGACGAAGATGCCGGTTTCGGATATTGAGCTGCTTCGCTATTATGCGTCGAATGACTCGGAGATCTCGTTCTCCGAGCTGGTTCGGCGCCATATCGGATTAGTTTACTCAACCGCATTGCGCCAACTGAGCGGCGATGAATCAATGGCCCGCGACGTCGCTCAGACAGTGTTTTCGGATTTGGCGCGCAAGGCATGTTTGTTGACGGACCGGACGTCGCTGGCCGGCTGGCTCTATACCAGTACCCATTATGCCGCGGCCAAAGCGGTCCGTAGTGAAGAGCGGCGCCGCGTTCGCGAGCGAGAGGCATTTGCCATGCAACAACTCTCTAATTGTGATTCGAACTCCGATTGGGAACAAATCCGACCCGTGTTAGATCGCGCTATGCATGAACTGAGCGTTGCGGAAAGGGAAGCTCTTGTGCTGCGGTTTTTCGAGCAACAGGACTTGCAAGCGATTGGCCTGGCTATGGGCATCAGCGCGGACGCCGCTCGAAAACGGGTGGATCGCTCACTGGAAAGATTGCGCGCTCGGCTGGCCAAACACGGCGTCACTTCATCGACAAGCGCTCTTTGTCTGGTGATGTCAGGCCCGGCCTTGGCGGCTGCGCCTCCGGGATTGGTGCCGGCTATTACCGCGGTAGCACTAAACGCAGCAACATCGGGTTCTTTTTCAACTCTAACTCTTATTAAGTTTATGGCTTCATCGAAACTCAAAATTGGAATTGCCGCACTCGTTGTTGTTTCCGTGGCAATGGTCCCAATCGTAATTCAGCAGCGTGCTTTGTCTCAAAGTAGAGGGGAGCGGGACCAGGCACACGAGGAAATTGACGGCTTACGGGGACAGCTTGACGAATTGACCAAAAAGTATGGGAGGCTCCTTGATGAACACCAGCACCAACAGTCGGAGCTGGCTACTCTGCGTCGATTGAAGGCCGAAATGCAGGCGATCAAGCCGCAAATTAAGGAGTATCAAATGAAGCTATCGACAAGTTCGGTTTCCTCCGAAAAGCCAGCTACTGGGCCCAACGAAACGGATTCTCAGAAGTTTAAGCAATTGATCGGCTACGTCGCAAAATTAAGGAACCGCTATTTTGGCGGCGGTGCGCAGCCAACTGCCGAAGAAAAGAAGTGGATGGAAGAAGCCAAGCCTTATTTCAAAGAGTTGCTTAAATCGCCGGAGCTCTTTGCACAACTACACAGCTCCCTCGTCCAGGGCGTGCTGAACCTGCAGGATGAATCCAAACTCAACTCGATTCGTTCGGTGATTCAGAATTCGGCAACGGAAGCGGCGAATCAAGGTGTGCTGTATTCCGAGGATCCGAGCAAGGAATCGGACGATTGGAAACGCCAGAGACACGAGCTGGATCGCCAGGCGACCCGTGCGGTGCAAGAACTCTTAACGGAGCCTGAACTCAGTCTTTTCGACAGGCGTTTTCTCGGCGCCCTGGTTATGGACTTGACACCGGGCCGGTGGGATCCGTCCTTTGAATTCATTGACCCGATTCTCCGCGGAGTCGCTCCCGATCAGCTTGAAAACGCAGCGCTGGAACGTTCACCGGCAACCGGAGCGCTTGTCCCGGTCGTGCCGCAGCCTTGACCCAAAAGTTGTTTCGACGAGGTTGGTGTTGTGTCTGAGCAGGGATCGATGAAAGTCGTCGGGAAGCGTCGCGCGCCCAATACTCCGGCCGAGTGCCTGCGCGAGGCGGTTGTTCTGATTCGAGCCGCCGAGAGGCTTGATCCGTATCCCCGCCCTCGCGGCTTTGTCTTCAAGGCCAAAACCCATTCTCAGTACGAAAGTTGGCCCCGGAGCCGGGAGAATCCTCGCCTCTGGTAACCGTCGACTCATTCCCGAGTCCAATCCTCTGCTGCGGGTGTGCCAATTGTTGAACGACGCCGGGGCACAGTATCTCGTGGTCGGCCTGACAACCATTGGCGAGCTCTTCGGCTCCTGAAATGCCTGAAGATCGGCCAGCGCCATCAGCTTTTCCCCAGCACGCGTTGTGCTGAATCCAAGTGAGCATGTCGAGACAAGCGGAGAACAGCAGGGAATGCGTGAAAAATACGAATCTCGCGTGGCCTTCACGCAGACAGCTATCGCACTAATAAATAACAAACTTTATGAGTGTCGCCGATTCCAAGTCGCCCATGGCCCAAATCAGCAACTGTCAGGTTCGCTTTGTCTTTGTAGTGGCGGATCCGCAGACCATAACCCATCGGGCACACCGATCAACTCATGCCTAAGCTCCCTCATGTGCCCCTTGGCCACGAAGTGAAGGCTCTCCAGCGGCTGGGTTTTTCTTCCGTAGCATGCTTTGATTGGACTCGCCGATCGTCGTTTGACGCAGACTTTGATGAAGGCGATAAGAACCGACCGTGAGCTCGAGTGTCCGCGAGTGGATGCGGGGCTTCGCGCGCGTGGGCTGGAACTCGTCACGCTGCCCGAGGGCATTCCGGAGGAGCAGTTGATAGCGGAGGTGGCGGACGCCGAGTTGCTGCTGATGTGTTACACCCCAATTACGGCGCGTGTCATTCACGGCGCCTCACGACTCCGTGGCATTGTCAAATACGGGGTTGGGATTGATGCGATCGATATCGAGGCCGCCCGCCGCTGTCACATCCCGGTCGTAAACATTCCCGAATACGCCGAGGAAACTGTGGCGGAGGGCGCGTTCGCCTTAATGATTGCGTTGGCGCGTAAGCTCGGTCCTCTGCATTGCGAGATGAAAGCCGCAGGCTGGGCCTGGCCGGTCCGCCAATGGTTGGGGCACGATTTGGCCGGAAAAATCCTCGGGTTGGTCGGCGTGGGCCGGATCGGGCGCAGTCTGGCGCGAATGGCAGGCGGAGGATTTCGGATGCGCGTGCTCGGCTTCGATCCTTTCGTGAACAGTGAATCCATGCGTCGCGCAGGCGTGGAAAAATGCGACCGGTTGTCGGACCTGCTCCCGCTGGCTGATTTCGTTTCGTTGCACGCGGTGCTGAACTCGGACACTCGCCACCTCATCGGGCGTGCAGAGTTGGAGCTGATGAAATCCTCGGCGATACTGATCAACGTTTCACGCGGGGCTTTGGTGGATGAAGCCGCATTGGTCGACGCGCTTCTTTGCGGGCGCATCGCCGGAGCGGGCTTGGATGTGTTCAGCCAGGAACCGCTGTTACTCTCAGGCCACTCGCTGAGCCGCCTGTTCGCCTTGCCCAATGTCCTCCTGACGCCTCACCTGACGTTTTATACCCACGAAGCCATGGAACGGCTGGAGCAGGAGACGCTGGAGCGTTGCGACGAACTTCTCGACGGTCGTCCAGTCCTGGTAAAATCGCACGACCCGCGCCTGAGGAGTCAGTCGCACGGTGTCGTATTCGCTTAGCGAGAGCCACACGTTTCACATATTCCGCCTCCGTCTTCATGGCAACACCTCTCAAAATCACAATAATACATCAACAGTCATCCGGCTGAAGTTTAGTGTGTCTCCCATGAAGATGGACACCATGAATTTTTCGTTGACCGAGGAGCAGGAAAGGGGTCGGAGATGACTAACGGTGTGATACTGCGGACATATTCCACTCGCGACTTTCATGGAAACATCTCTCAAAAGTTTAAAGTTCCAAAAAGCATCAAGATTGACCCGCTTGCTTCTTTTGCACAGCCGCGACGATGGTGTTGACGTTCTGGAGGATTTCCTTCGCTGCGGCGGGGTCAGCGATTTTCAGGCCGAAATTTTTATCGAGGGCGACGACCAGTTGGAGGGCGTCCACGGAATCGAGGCCGAGACTGTTCGGTCCGAACAGCGCCTGGTCGTCAGCGATCTCAGACGGTGGGATCTTCAGCATGAGATTTTCGACCATGAGAATCTTGATTTGTTCGTTTAGAGCGCTCACGTATTCCATTAAGCCTGGAAAAAGCAGTAGAAACCACGAAATACACGAAACACACGAAAGGACAATAAAATGCGGAGCTGCTGAGGCTCACTTGCCAAGTGATTGTTGTTGAATCTGCTTAGTCTCTCCATCCCTTTTTTTGTGTGTTTCGTGTGCTGCGTGGTTTTACCAACGGCTGCTTTGATGTTAAAAAATGCCGCCATCCACTTTCAAAATCGAGCCTGTGATGTAACTGGCCTCCGGACAAGCCAGAAAGCGAATGGCCGCGGCGACTTCCTCCGGGCGCCCGAATCGGCGCATCGGGATTTTCGCCTGCGCAGCTTGCCGGTCTTCTTCCTTGAGCGACGCGAGCGCTCCGGTTTCGATATAGCCTGGGCAGACGGCATTCACGGTGATTCCGATGCGAGCGGCCTCTTTGGCGAGCGACTGGGTGAGCGCGACCACGCCCGCTTTGGCCGCGGCGTAATTGGTTTGACCCGCGGGAGCGAGCAGAGCGCTGAGCGAGGCGATATTGATAATCCGGCCGCTCCGCTGCGAAATCATCGTGGGCAACACCGCCTGGCAGCCGTGAAAGACCGAATCGAGGTTCGTCGCCAAAACTTGTTGCCACGCGCTGAGGGGCATGTTGGCGAGAAGAAAATCCTCGTGCGTCCCCGCGTTATTCACCAGCACATCGATGCGTTTGTGCTTCCGCAATATCCCGTCGACCGCGCGCTGCCACGCAGAAGCGTCGGTCACATCCAGATCGATCGCACTACACCGTTCCGGAAACTCTTTGGTGAACGCCTCCACATTCTCTCGGCGTGAACGCACCGCAAGCCAGAGAAAATTGTCCGACGACTCATTAAGAAAGGCGCGGACAATTGCCTGGCCGAGACCGCCATTGGCGCCGGTAACGAGGATCACGCGTTGAGTCATGACGCAGCAATTCTCTCCATGAACCGAAAGGTAGGGCGAGCAGTCCTCTGCGCGCCGGCGCCTACAATCACGCTTTCCTGCCTAGCAAAGGACGGCGCGCACGGAGTGACGCGCCCTACCTCGGCCAACCGGTTCATGGCCCCGATGCGCGTCCAAGCTTGGGGGTTGAAGCTGCCCATGAACCTGGCCCCCTCACCCCATCCCTCTCCCCCTCGGGGGAGAGGGTGTCCGCCAGGACGGGTGAGGGGGTGGTTCATCGGCTCAATGCGTGAAATTTTCTTTCGAGGAAGTCTCATTTTGGCTTCCGGACCGTCAGAAGGCGGGACTCCGAACCCTGTAATCTGCCGTCGAACGGCGTTCGGAGTCCCGGCTTTAGCCGGTTCTTGGTCCCACCTGCGGCCATAATGAAAATTGCTGGTGATGGAGACGTCTCAGGAACCGGGGTGCGATTATTTCCTGGCCACCCAACGCAGACTATTTTGCAGGATGGTTTTGTAGGCCGGCAGCATGTGCGCCGCTCCGTCATGGCCCAAGGTGCAGCACACGATGCGGCTATGGGGATGTTTGACGATCCACACCACCGGATAAATCTTGCCCGTGCCTGGCTCCTGGCCCGTTGCGAGGACTTCAATGAGCGCGCCTTCGGAATCCTTTTCGAAGTGGTATAACTCATCCGCGATCTTGAAAGACTTCGGCACTCCGGCCATCAGCGGATGATCGGGGGCGGTCACCGTGACTTCAAATTCGCCGTATTTATCATGACTGCGCGCGCCTCCACCGACGAGCACGCGGTTATATTCTGGCCAATCCTTCCAATTGTACCAAAGAGCGGGATGAACCAGGAGCAGACCTTTGCCGGCGTCCGCAAAGTCGAAAATCGCCTTGCGCAACGCGGACTTGGTCATCGGCTGGTTGTTGCAGAGATAAAGGACATCGATGCGCGGCAGCAATGGCATTACTGTGTCAGGTTCCTCAGTGTAGCTTACGGCAGCGAGGTCGTTGGCTCGCAGTGTTTCCGCGTCTCCCCCATTGAACCAGCGTTTGAAATCATGTGAACTGCCTCCACCAATGATCGTAGTCAGGATAAATTTTCGGGTCGCCGACGATTCAGGCGCGGGAATCGATGCGGTGGACGCTTTCCCCTCGGCGAGATCGGCTGTCATGGCCACAATGACCGGGGCGACCGGGTTGTTATCCGGGCTTTCCAGCGAGATGCGCTCGATGACTCCGCGGCCTTTCACATCCTTGCTGAACCAACGAATCTGTCCGCGCTGCACAAGGTCGCTTACGGCCTTCGAACCGGCCACGTCGAACCCAGGCCCCGAACCAATATAGTCGGCGAATTCAATGCCATTTTTCAGCGCGATCTCCTCGGTTCCTCCGCCCGCGAAGTGCAGTGTGACCTTCACGACGTCTTTCCCTTTAAGGTTGTCTCCGCTCCAGGGCCAGGCCCATCCGCCGACCCCACCGAGGAAGTGCAATTTGCCGGCGGCGAACCCGGCTTTCACTTCGACCCGTTGCGGCAGAGTGCGCGCGAAACCGGAGCCGCCCTTCAGCACCACAATGTTTTTGCCGGTCGGGCTTTTGGTTGGGCTGATGACGTCGAACGGCACATCGTCGATTTTGATGACGCCGAATTTTTTAAACCGCACCGTTTCGTCTTTCGCTTCTTCGCTGTTGAAGAGTCCGCGGGAGGTGTTGGCGGTGAAGGCGGGTGTAAGGTCAAGAATCCGGTGTTTGTTTTCGTCGGCGCAAATATAGGCAAGCAAATCGCGCAAGCCATCGCCGCCGAGGGCTTCGAATCCGGTGGGCATCAGCGAAAGGCCGGTGCTGCGGCGGCTCTTGATATTGTCTTTTCGGATGATGAAATCGCCCGTCGCATTGCGAAGCGCGACTTCAACGTTATTCTCACGCTCGATAACGCCATCATAGCTAAGGTCGTCTTTTGTCTCGATGCTAAAGCTGACGAAGTTGGGTTCGACCAAGCGGTTCGGGTCCACAATGTGCACCAACAATTCGCCGGCGCCGTGCGCTCCCATGCCTGTGAGGTTGGGCGCGAGGTTGCGTCCTTCCTCCTTGAATACATGGCACCCGGCGCAATTCGCGGTGAAAAGTTTATGGCCGTTCTCGAGATTGCCTGGTTTCTCGACCTCGGGCCGGAACTGCGCGATGAGCTGGTCTTTCTCCTTCTGTTCGGGGCCTCGCAGAGCATCAATGACTTCGTTGGAATGATTGGCCACATTCTTGTCGCTGTGCGTGCGGAGCCGGTGAAGATTTGCCGGACCGAGCAAAGACGGATCGATGTTCTTCCCGGACAAAGCCTGCACCAACAAGAGCGACCATTCCGCGCGTTTGATAATCTGGCCAAAGATCGTTTCGCGCACTTCGTCCGGAACCTTGGGATAGGCCTTGACGAGTTCCTGGCCCACGACTGCCTCTCCCGTGGCACCGAGCGCTTCAGCGACACGCTTCTGTAGCGCGGGAAAATTGTTGCCGTCCAGAAGGCTGACCACTTGAGAAATGACCGCCGGATCCATCTTGCGCACGCCAAGCAGATTGGCGGCGACCTGGGCGCGCGTTTCGTCGGAGAAACTGGCATCCCGGAGTTGTGCGGCGAGCTGGCCAGTCGTCGACCTCACTTCGGGAGCCAAAGAGCCGTCTTTGTCCCAGCG